>CAZAVR010000373.1:0-1878 GCA_964488435.1 uncultured Cytophagales bacterium
AAATCCTCAGTACGACCAACCGACCTCCTATGGACGACTCTGGCAATACCCTCTCCTGGAAGTCAGTGATACCACAGTCTTTAAACCTGACCTTTTGAACGAAGCGAATATTTATTGCTACAGCGTTGCGGTACCCGAAAAATACCGCAACGCCGCCAAAATCCAGGAAATTATGCGCAGAGACCTGGACAATTACTTTGGCTACCAGGTTTCCGTAGAAACGAGAGTGATGCCCTATTGGCGGCTGGTTGCTCAAACAGCCGGCTGGGAGCGGCTTAGGACAAAAGGTGGACGCAAACACTACCCTTTTTCTGACTATGCTGACTTTTATCTACAGAATGTCCCGATCTCGGTTTTGACAGCCCATCTTTACCTGTATCATCACCTGGAACCACCCTTTATCGATGAAACCGACTTTACAAGTAATATAGACTTGAAGATAGAAGCATTTTCAACAGACGACCTGGAAACGATCAGAAAGGAACTTAATAAAAACGGACTCGACCTGATCAAAAGTGAAAAGCCCATGAAAGTGATTGTATTGAAGGATCCGGCTGACTAATGTCTATCGTTCAGATAGTGAAAGTAAAAATAACTAGCGTAAAATCGTATAATACGATCAACCGTTTTCCTGAAACGACAAATGATGAGATCTTTTTTCCATCCAGGTCCGGGATATAGAAACTATGAAGATAGCTTCCATCACTAGTCGAATAAACGTCCACCAGCGAACAGTTCTTAAACGATTCCGGATCCTCATTTTCAGCCATCAATAGGGACTGGATATACAGTCGCTGGCGGTTAGTATAACTCCGTTTGTTCACCAGGGCATGTTCGCCTTCTATGACCAGTTGACGATCGGACTTTAAATCGGCAATCCTGAACGAGGGAGTTGAAACGGTATCGATAGTTTTGTATTTTTCTATCAGCCGAAGGCTGGTGTCAAGCTTTAAAAGCTGATTATGATAATAAGGGACGAAGAAAAAACTGGTATCCTGGTCTGAATAATGTAACATCCCGTCTGTTCCGAATATCCCGTCGGGATTTTTGTCGGGGACATAAAGCCCCTTGATGCCTTGACTATGATAATTGTATTTTTTCAGCACGAATTGCTGAATAGAAGTGTCAAAAGACCTGGTGATGAAAGAGGATTTGAAAAAAGGCAAGAAAATTGTAAAACGCTCAGTATCATTAAGAGGATAGGGACGCATTTTTAAATCCCTAAGCGAGCCTTCGTAGACATAGCCTGACAGACGATCCGCGAAATAAATCTTGTCCTGTCGAATGAATATCCAAGGTGATTGAACCGATAATGGGAGGTTACCGACAAACTGGAGGCGTAAATGTGTGGTGTCGCCCAGATCATAACTCACCTTCAAAATATGTTTGGGGGCAGTATAATTTGCCAGATAAATGTAGTTGTCCGTTGTACCGGCAATGTAGTAAGAGTTGACCTCCAATAGCATCTGTCGATATTCTCCCAATATATGGGCAGGAAACTTCCTGACAAAACCGTTTGGATGGGAAAAGGTCAGTTTTTCAGCAACCACGGCAAAAAGAACGGGGAGGATACCTGCTATTGACAATAGCCCGAGTACCAGACTTTTTTTTAACATGACGCGACGGACTCTATCGGTTTGACTTCTTTTTGAGCGTATGAGGGATTACTGAAGCCTCTTCCTAATCCCTCATACGAAATCGTTAATCAGGGCCGTGTCAGTGTTACCGGTTCCTGGCAGACGCCATTGATGTTTTCACTGTAGCTGGCGTGGCCGCATGGATTGGAAAACCCAGTGTCACATTCTTCCTCTTCCATACATTGAGGTGGGTTGTCTTCGCCCCACTTATAATAAGTATCGGCTTTTACCGGAACCTGCC
>CAZAVR010000373.1:1978-4647 GCA_964488435.1 uncultured Cytophagales bacterium
CCTGCCGCAGCAAGCAGCACAAATCCCGCATTAAAAATCAGATGCTCCTTCCACCCAAGCTTCTCTAATACACCACCGCAACTGCAAGGCACAAAGTCGCTAAAATTCAGGATCGCCGTTATATAGGCTGTGAACATAACCATCAGGGTGAAGCAGCCATAAAGGGCCGTCAGCCGTGTCCTTTGAAAAACCAGCATCACCGATAAAACGATCTCCACGGCAGGAATCGCCCAGGCTACTGTCCCTGCGAAAGCGGTAAGTAGCGGCGACTGGCCAAGCTGTACCCGGAATTTTTCATAGTCAGACAACTTTGAAAATGCTGCATAGAGAAAAAGTACGATAAAAAACGCAGCGATGACATCTACAAAAAGCGCTCTTCTTTTCATAACGCATGTGTATATAGGCAACCTAATACAATTAAGTTATTCTCCCCGAGGCGTCGAGTCCCGGCGGTATGTTATGGTATTTCTTTTTATGTTTTTTGGTCTGGTCTAAACGAATCTCCCGTTCCGGGATCTGGTCGTGCCTCCCTTTATGTTGCCCACCTTTCGATCTGATATTTTTTCAAATAAGTGATAAAATAATCGCGCGGTTCAAATGGATAAGTTTGCTTTTTAAGCTCTCGCGAGAAATCGCAGCTCCGGCGACCGGCCTATCGGAAGTATTTAACCAGTCATTACTTTTACTTCAGCGAGCCCGACAAATCCCGTCCTGGCCCTCTTTACAAATTTCAATACTATTCCGGAAGAGTTCAATATTGAAAGCATTCGATTTTCCGATCTAAATCATTCGATTTTCCGATATTTGCGCTCAGCACCCGCTCTAAGCCGCCTATTCCCCCGACTCCCCATCTTTCCCCCTGGCCCGTTTTAGCTTTCCCGGACTACAGCCGAAAATGCGTAAAAATTGGGTGGAAAAGCTGGATGGATTGTTATATCCCAGCCACTTTGAAACATAACGCACAGAGCGTCCTTCCTGGCTTAGCAAACGGTAGCCTTCCTCCATTTTCTTCCGGACGATATATCCCTTTAAACTAACGCCAAACTCTTTTTTGAACCGTCGGTTCAGCGTATCCGGGTGAAAACCGAGTGTGTCAGAAAGCTGCTGGATAGTAGGCAATGTAGCTCTGCTAACTTCCTGGTCAATATAATTCCTGATCGCAACAGGTAGCGACCCTCCAAAATCATTGCTCATCTCTAGTAGCTTTTTACCATCCCAATTGCTTTTTCAAGCATAGCCACCACCACCTTTTTGTCACTGTCCTCCACCTCATATGCTTTCCTTCTGGCGCTTGCCCAGGATATATCCTTTCGTTGCTGTGTAGACAGATAAGGAACCAAAAGCCTGAAAGCCTGTGAAACCGATTTGACCTCCAATATTTTCGTATCCACCAGCGCCCGTACGGCGACCGCCATTTGATCCACAGTCAAACCTACTTTTGCTTTGCTTTTCACCTGCTCGTCTTCCGGTACTTTTACGAGCCCTTCAAAACCCGCGGCACGGCTCTTCTGGTAGCGAATTTCTTCTGTAAACCATCTTCCGATCACAACAGCGATCCGGTCATAGTGCGGATTAAGCCCAACTTCAGGCTTCAGGTGCATCTGGTTAAACTCCTTAAAATGCAGCAGCAGGCAATCCAGCTTCTCCTGAACCGACTGCCTTGCGCGTACTTCCCGTGCCACTCTTCCGGTATAGTAATTGATAAAAGCCCTGCTGTTGAAATTCAGGTAGATCAGCTTTTCTACCAGTTGGTCATGAAGCTTGGCCTTGTTCTTCTCAGCCAGGACCTTTTCCATCTCTCTTACCAACTCCTTTTTATATAGAACGTCCCGGAGGGTAACCTTTAGATCCTGGTACCGGCTGGTAAAACCGTACAGCGCATGCAGCACGATCCGCGCAAGCTCCCTGGTGGCCACCCCGGCCACAAGCTTCTTCTCACAAATTTCCGTGCGATGATGCAGGTCCCGGATGGTCGAGACCAGGTAGGCGGCAGGAACCAGCCCTTTTGCCCCGATCAGGTCGCTGAACTGTTCTTCGATAAACCCTAATAGTTGTGTAATCGCGCTGATGACTGCCCGGCAGCACGAATGAAAAGCCTCAGGGGACCCTTTGCCAAGAACCTGGTTTTCATAAGCCTTGTCCAGCAACAGCACCAAACATTTGTGGTAATACCTGATCAGCACCCTTATTTTTCTCTTTTCTGAAAATGAGAAAACCAGGTTTTTCAGGACTGCCTTCTGCTTGTCGACTTCCTGTCTTGCTTCTACTGCGATCACCTCGGAATCTCTTTCACCGGGCTGCACAAAATCGTGTCTGGCCGGATTCAGTAAAGCAACTGCATAGTCCAGCCAACTGAGGGTATACTGCATAACCTCCTGGTTAATGTGTATTCCTACAAACCGCTTGCGTAACAATTCAGCATTCCGGCCGTATGCAGGCCATATCTGCTTTTACACCGGCTACTACTGTAAATAGCTCCGGTCAAAGAGCGGCAAGGGTAAAGCCTTTTATTTAAGGAAACCTCGTCGCTGTCAGTCCTAAGCAAAAAGTAGAAGCCGTGACAACAGGCTTGGCCTCCTGCCACGGCATTCCACTTCGGGACCTAAACTCCACTAGTAACCGTACAGATAGTGCCACTCGTCGTAATCGCGGTCCCTGCCCTCGAAGAC
>CAZAVR010000374.1:0-1361 GCA_964488435.1 uncultured Cytophagales bacterium
ATCCCAGAATTCAATTTTGTTCTTTGCCGAAGATCCGTTGAGAGAGATACTATAGAAGAAATCATTTACCTTTTCCTGGTAAGAAACCTGGAACTCAAAACCCCGGTTACGCACCTTGCCTATATTTTCTACAGGCAGTGAAAGACCGGAGGAGGCAGGAACGGATGCATTACGGTACCAGAGGATATTTGATCTCAGATTTGAAAAGTATTCTGCGGTAATGGAGATACGGTTTCTGAACAGTTTCATATCAAATCCGATATTCGCCTGTGTAGCCACTTCCCAGGTGATGTTCGGATTGGCTATTCTGAGCTCATTCAGCGATTTCACCTCTTCGCTTTCATTGAAAACATAAGGGTTTGCGTTGAACCCGTAGCTCGAAAGGTACTGAAAAGGTGCGATACGATCATTCCCTGTCTTACCCCATGACCCCCGCAATTTGAGATCGGATATCACGCCGATGTTGTTCTTCCAGAAATTTTCTTCCGACACCTTCCAGCCTGCGGAAACCCCGGGAAAAAACCCAAATCTCCCCTTGGCCGGGAATATGTACGAACCATCGTACCTCCACACAAATTCCATCATGTATTTCTGATCGTAATCATAATTTACCCTGCCGAAGTAATTTAATCTCGGCGAGTAGGAAGAGGTACCGCCGTTGTTGCGTTGCTGCTCCGAACCTGCAAAAAGCTCATCAATTGCTGTGGAAATAAACCCACGTCGGAAAGCGAAGAAATTCATCGCGTTTCCTGTGATACGCTCCGCGCCTGCCATGAGGCGTATATTATGGCGCTGCTGTATCGTCAGATCGTAATTCAGTAGTGTATTCAGCAATACCCTCTGGGTCTCGGTAGTACTCTGTGTGAGCTGCGGGTCCGGGGACGGCCCGAACTTGCCCGGTATAGTCACAGGTACCTGGTTCTGGTCTAAAGTTTTTTTGTCCCAACTATACAGGGTAAATGGCTTTATCCATCGCTTCTGGAAGTTGACGCCTTTGTCGATGGATGCATTAGCCGTCACGCTCAGACCTCTGACCTCGGGTATATTGATCACAATTTTTGCGTTGGAGAGAAAGCTGTAGTTTTTCCCTTTGTCATAGCCGGGAATCTGGGTCCCCATCACCACGGGGTTCAATCCGTTAATAAAGCCGGAACTCGGCCTGTCGCCTGGAAACCATGCCAACTCTGTAGGTCTTCCGCCACTTCCGCCACCGCCGTTAATGATACTTGAAAAGATCTGGTTGGTGCTGTAAACAGGAAAATCCCGGTTTTCCTGCCTTCCGACTATATCCAGGCTCACATTGATATTTTTTGACACCGTGGCGTCCAGGTTACTTCTTATATCTCCCTGCCCGTATTTAG
>CAZAVR010000374.1:1371-4644 GCA_964488435.1 uncultured Cytophagales bacterium
AGCCCGCAGAGATAAAATACCTCATGGTTTCGGTTCCCCCTTTGAGAGAAACGTTGGTTTGATTCTGGAGAGAAAATGGCTTAAAAACTTCACTGAACCAATCCGTATCGGGATATAAATAAGGATCCGAACCGTTACGGTATTTTTCAATATCGGCTGCCGAATAGGTGGGCGCCATATTGCGATAGGAGTCGATCTCGTTGATCATTGTAGCGTAGGTAGCTGCATCAGCCATCTTGGGAATAATCGTCGGCTTGCTGATACCCTGGTTAAAATTCAAAGTAAGCTCCGGCTTTCCCGAACTTCCCCGCTTGGTGGTAATCAGGATTACGCCATTTGCAGCCTGAGCCCCGTAAATGGCAGCAGAGGCATCTTTAAGTACGGTGATGGTTTCGATGTCAGCAGCGTTAAGACGGAAAAGATCTCTGTTCTGAATTCCGTCAACCACGACCAGCGGCGAATTATCCCCGAGAGTATTGGCTCCCCTGATCCTGAGCAAGGCATTGTCCCTCCCCGGTTCACCTGATGAAGACACGACCGTAAGCCCAGGCAGGCGACCTGACAGGGCCGCCGAAAAGTTAGTAGTGGGTGTCGCCACCAGATCCTTGCCATTCAGCGTACTGATGGCTCCGGTTACGGTCGCCTTTTTCTGTTCGCCGTACCCCATAACCACCAGTTCTTCAAGTGTTTTGTTGTCTTCCTTCAACACAACGGTAAAAAAACTCCTGTTCCCGGCAGAGCGCTCCAGGGTGGTAAAACCCACAGAACTGAACACCAGAATCACACTGGTGTCCGGAATGGTTAATGAAAACTCACCCGATGCGTTGGTAATCGTTCCCAGCTGGGTGCTTTTTACCAGTACACTCACGCCGGCCAGTGCTTCTCCCCGTTCATCTGTGACCTTACCCCTGACAGAGGCATCGTTGACTTCAGAAGGTGATGATACCGCGTTACCCTCCTGTCGGGGTGCGGGAGGCTGCGGCTGACTCAGGATGATCTGCTTGCCGGAGACATCGTATCGGATAGACAAAGGCTTCAGCAGCCTGTCCAGCACCTCACCCAGGGTAGCTTCCTTCACCGCAATAGAAACCAGACGTCCCGACTGGATAACCTGAGGACTATACGAGAACCGTACTTCTGTGGCTTTCTCTATTTCCCTGAGCACAGCTTTTACTTTCTTATCCTTTAAACTCAGAGAAAGTCTGCGGTTCAGCAGTTCTTGTGCAGAAAGGTCATTAGCCCAGGAAACCCCCATAAATATGGAAGTGAGTACGATTTGTACCAATGTTATTTTCATGCATCGGAATAGTAAAATTCTTGCTTGTTTCATACTTTTGGATCGTTTTGTTCGTAGTGATTAGAATTCGGGCAAAATACTCCCCTTCAGCCCGCATGGGCTGTGTCATCAGGGGATACAACGGGCCAACGGTGGAGCAAGCATCGTTGGCTTTGTTTTTGAGTTCGGAATTTGTATTATCTATTCATAGGTTATGGGTTTAGTGTAACAGTCATCTTATTCAGGCTTGCACCCCTTCGAATTGATGATGATCCTGGCATCAAGTATTTCGTAGGTCGCGCCAATAGACCGGCAAATAACAGAAAGCTTCTGATCAAGAGACTCATCCGTCAGATTGGCCGTCAATCCGCAATTTTTAAGCACATCATCATTTTTCAGGATCTCAATACCATAAGCTTTTTCAAGATCTTCGAATACATCGATGACCGGATGCTCCTCATAGAGAAACCTTTTCTTTTCGTAAGCCGGAAGCAGCAGAGGTTTTTCAATCAACAACTTATCAAATTGCTCCGAATGCTTCCTGAATACCACTTGCTGGTTAGGCAGTAACAGCACTCCTTTTCGCTCGGCATTAAGCGGCAGGCGGTATCCCTCTGTTTCAATACTCTTATACACCGACACCTGTCCGCTATTGACCTTGACCAGCACATCACCTTCCTTTTCAAATGCCGTCACCTCAAAGCGTGTACCGAGTACCTTCGTCACAATTTCGCCGGCATACACGTAAAACGGTCTTTGCGGATTCTTCCTGACTTCGAAAACAGCTTTCCCTGAAAGATATACGGTACGGCTATCCCTCCCGTAGCCCTTGCTGTAACTCAACCTGCTTCCGGGAAACAATGTAAATTCAGTACTATCAGGCAGATAGAAAGTACGGACATCGGCCCCACCGTTTATTTCCTCGGTGATATGCTGTTCAAGCACCGCGACGCGCCGATCATATAAAGTAGTGCCGGTACTGTCTTTCCTAAGAAGATGATCTGCCCCCAAAAACAGCCCCGCTGCCAAAGCTGCAGCTACACCGATCTTCGACCAGCGATGGTTCCACCAATCAGACCTGGGTTTGAAGTGCTGGTCTTTTTGCCTGTTGGTCTCCAGAATCCGCGCAAGCAACTCTGCCTCAGCTTCCTCAGACAAAAATGTACGCGCATAGTCGCTCAATCCGGACTGAACTGCCTCCAGAAGTTTCCGTGCTTCGCTCCATTCCTCCCTTTTTTCCGGATGCTGCGCAAGCCAGTTTTCCCAGGCCTGCAGGGATTGCTCTGTTGGATGGAGGTAGTGCTGCAGAAAGACATCATCTGCTGCGAAATCGATGATACTGAAATATTCGTAATGCCTGTCCACAAGACCATCTGTTATTTAGAGGTAGATGACAAAATCACCGTTGTCATACTCACCTCCTGCAGAAATATTTTCACCATTTACAAAAACACTTCCACAAAATATGGTCAAACAAGCCAGCCGCGCAATTTTTCCATTGCCCGAAAAACAAGGTTCTGAGCAGACTGACGATTCACAGACAATATGTCCCCGATTTGCTGATAATCCATATTTTCGACAAAACGGAGTCTTATGGCCTCCTGTTGGCGGTGAGGAAGCATCTGTATGAGTTTTTTGACAAGTTCCTGCTTACCGGCTGCCTCTTCCTTCTCCGTAAAAATCTCCTCTGAGGAAGGCTCCGACCAAAGATCATCAAAATCGCCCGGGGAAAGAGAATAGTGCTGCCGCTCTTCTCGTCGGAGAAGATGAAGAATACGGACTTTCAACGATTTCAGCAGGTAATGGCGTACGCTGTCGGGAACAACGAGCCTATTGCGCTTGATCCAGATTTCAGCAAAAACATCATGGATACAATCAAAAACAAATGCTTCAGAAATGGAAACAAGACTCATGCCATAACGGTACATCGCTCGTACGTGAAGGGCATAGATACGCGCATAGGCTTCCTCATCGCCCGCCTGAAACGATACCCAAAG
>CAZAVR010000375.1:0-4643 GCA_964488435.1 uncultured Cytophagales bacterium
AGGATACCGGGTGCACCGGAAGTGACAGACCACTGTATTCAGAATATTTTGAAACTGAAGCCCCTGTGTGACTATTACTCCATGCCGCTGATGATTGAACCTTTGGTTTTCAGGCCGAACAGCGAGGCTGGAGGATATATGGTCGATGGGAATATTGCTTTGATTTCCCCGATGGTCCGGCAAGCTGTAGAGCTCGGTGCGGATCTGATTAAAGCTGATCCTACTGATGGGGTGGAGGATTATCATAAAGTGATAGAGCTGGCAGGTCAGGTACCGGTGCTGGTAAGGGGAGGAGGCAGAGCTTCAGACGACGAGATTCTGGACAAAACCTATCGCCTGATGAAGCAGGGGGCAAAAGGTATCGTTTACGGAAGAAATGTGGTTCAGCATGCCCATCCAGGCGGGATGACCAGGGCATTGATGGCTATCGTGCATGAAAATGCAACTCCAAAGGACGTAGAGCATTTTTTAAAACACGAAAGGATACCGGTAGACTGATCATGAAAGAGAAAGTTGTTCAGGTCGGTATTATAGGCGGTGGTCTCATGGGAAAGGAAGTGGCGAGTGCTTTGGGAAGGTGGTTTTCACTTGTTGATTTTCCGGTGCATGTGGAGCTCAAAGCGGTCTGTGACCTGGATCCTAAGGCCTTGGACTGGTATAGAAGGATACCTTCTGTAACGCTTTTGACGACGGATTATCGGGAGTTGCTGGCGAGTCAGGACATATCAGTGGTGTATGTGGCACTTCCCCATCACTTGCATAAACAGTACTATATTGACGTTCTGGAGGCGGGAAAAGACCTGCTTGCCGAAAAGCCCTTCGGAATAGATCTGGCGTCTGCTACGGAAATAAGGGACAGGGCGAAAGCGCTTGGCCGATTTGTCAGATGCAGTTCGGAAATGCCGTTTTTGCCGGGTCCACAGCGTTTGCTGGATTTTATTCATCAGGGGAAAACCGGAGAGATTATCGAGATCAATGCCGGGTTTTGTCATTCGAGTGACATGGACCCGCAGAAGCCTGTGAACTGGAAGAGGCAATCCGCTTTTTGTGGAGAAATCGGTGTCATGGGTGACCTTGGGGCACATGTTCTGCATATACCCATGAGGATGGGATGGAAACCGTCGAGGGTATTTGCCCAACTACAAAGAATCATTACTGAACGTCCTGATGGCAAGGGTGGTTTGGCTCCCTGCGATACCTGGAACAATGCAACCGTTTCTGCATCTGTTGAGATAGGGACAACTGAAATCCCTATGATTCTGGAGATGAAGCGTCTGGCTCCGGGTGAAACGAATACCTGGTATATTGAAGTATTGGGTAAAGAAGGAGGTGTGAAATACAGTACGAAGGACACCAAGGTGCTGTGGACTTACGAGCGAAGTTCGGGCGACGGATGGAAGCGGGTTGACCTGGGCTTTGGGTCTGTTTTTCCGACAATTACCGGAGGGATTTTTGAAGCTGGGTTTCCGGATTGCTTTATGCAGATGCTTGCCGCCTTTTTTGCGGAAAGGGCCGGTATGTTGGAAGGAAGATTCGGCTGTCTCACGCCCGATGAAGCGGTGTCGGCACACGCGGTGTTTGGAGCTGCCTTGCGATCCCAGGAAATAAAATCATCCGTAGAGATTTAGTCAATTCAAAAAATGAGAGAAGAAAGACGTAGCGGCGTGCTTGCCGGAGGAAACTGGATTATTGATTTTGTCAAAATGATTGATGTGTATCCGACAGAACAGGCTCTGGCCAACGTAGCTTCTGTAAACTCATCGAACGGAGGAGCACCTTATAATGTCTTGAAAGCGCTCTACAAGTTAGGTGCAGATTTCCCTCTGGAAGGCGTCGGCTGCATTGGCAAAGATGTAAGCGGGGCGCTGATCATGGATGATTGCCATGATATGGGAATCATGATGACACAAATGAAGATCTTGGAAGGTCAAAAGACATCATACACGGATGTAATGACAGTCGCTGGTGATGGCAGACGCACTTTTTTTCCATTTTCGTGGCGCCAATTCTCTTCTGGATCAACAGCATTTTGACTTTTCTAAGTCGAACGCTAAAATATTTCATCTGGGTTATCTGCTCCTGCTGGATCAGTTGGATGCCTTAGACAACAAAGGAGAAAGCCGGGTCGCAGAGGTTTTCCGCCGAGCTGGTGCAAAGGGTTTTATTACCTCAGCAGACGTGGTAAGCGAACAGTCGGACCGGTACAGGACGGTGATTCCTTCCGCCCTCCCCTATGTGGATTTGCTTTTTATTAATGAATTTGAAGCTGCCAGGCTGACCGGGTTGGACATTGGTTTTTCGGAGGACGGTGCTCCTCAAATTGAAAGCTGCCTGAATGTTGCCCGTGAGATATTGAAAATGGGCGTGAAAAAGTGGGTGGTCATTCATTTCAAACAGGGAGCTATAGCCATGAACCCCGAGAAGGAATGGTGTTATCAGGAAGCTTTAAAAATGCCTGAGGATGAAATTCTCGGGGCCGTAGGGGCGGGAGATGCCTTTGCTGCCGGTGTGTTGTTTGCCATTCATGAGGATTGGCCCATCGAAAGTGCATTGAGGCTGGGGGTAAGTGTCGCGGCAGCAAGTCTGACCTCTCCCGGAGCCTCCGGAGGAATAGGTAATCTGGAGAGTTGTCAACAATTATATGATAAGTATGCGCCCTTAGCAAGGCCGGTTTCGGTATGATGAAAGCAGTCGGAGACGCAGAAATGCTCAGGTGATTCAGGCGCGCGGGTCGGGTGGTAGTGTATCTTCTTGAAACAAAATATAATTTTTTAAAAATCGTCTTTTTGTCTGTAATATTTTGATTTTGTGATTTGTATTCAGTTATTTATTTCATTTTAGTGATTTTTTGACCTCTGTTCGGAATAATATTTTGTTTTTCATTTAAACTGACTCTAAATAATTAGACGCCCTGACCACTTGGTTGGGGTGTCTTTTTGGTACACGTGTATGTGCAGTCCTGTCAGGGAAACGGGGTTTGAGACACCTCTCCGGGGATGGGAAATGCCTGCTATCCCTGAAAAGGATACAAGGACACCAGAAAGTGGCCCGGGTTATCTGCCGTAAAATGTTTTTGGACATTTTTAATTTTGAAAAGCCTGTGAAAGGTCTTACCTTTCGGGTTCCCCACCATATATTTCAATTCAAAGTTGATTTTTTTACATGCCCAAACTTAAAGTCATGAAGCAATCCTTTAACAAAAACACGAGAAGAAAGTTTATCAAACAAAATTTGCTGACGGGAGCCGGCACAGTGCTGGGGATGCATTCTGCCTCGGCTTTTCTTCCCTCAGAACAGCCATTACGCTTTTTGGATGATCAGGCTGGTGCTGATCGTATTTCCGTAGCCGGTGGGCCGCTGAAACCCGCCTGGCCAAAGTGGCCTATGTGGAATCCGGCAACAGACGAGCCGCCTGTGCTGGAAGCGCTGAGAAGCGGGGTTTGGTCGCGGGCAAAGGTAGTTCAGCAGTTTGAAGAAGCCTGGGCAAAGACGATTGGCGCCAAGCGCTGCGTTACCACGGTAAATGGAACCAATGCGATGATTTGCTCTCTCACCAACCTCGAAGTGGGGGGGGGAGATGAGGTCTTGCTGCCGCCTTATACGTTTATTGCTACGCCGCAGGCGATTCTCCAGACCGGAGCTATGCCGGTTTTCGTGGACACAGATCCGGAAACCTTTCAGATGGACGTAAACAAGATAGAAGAGAAAATCACGCCACGAACCCGTGCCATCCTGCCTGTACATATTGCCGGTATACCTTGCGATATTGAGGCGATTATGAAGATTGCGAAAAAACATAATCTGGTGGTTGTGGAAGACGCCTGCCAGGCCTGGCTTTCCGAGGTTAATCATAAAAAGGTAGGTACTTTCGGAAATGCGGGATGTTTTAGTTTTCAAAATTCCAAGAATATTCCCATGGGTGAAGGCGGGGCTATCGTGAGTGATGATGAGGCGTTTATCGACAGGTGTTATTCTTACCATAATTTTGGTATTGCCCAGGGAAGTATGGTTGAAAAACACGGATCCGGACTTTCTATGTTCGGGACCAAGCTCAGGCTTACGGAGTACCAGGCGGCAATAGGTCTGGCGCAGTTGAAAAGACTGGAGGCACAAACAACCCTCAGAACTGAAAATGCCGCTTATCTGAAGTCGCGACTGGAGAATATTCCGGGTATTATTCCTTATAAACTGCATAGCAGTGTGACGCGGGTATCGTTCCATCTTTTCCCGTTCCGGTTTAAGAGCGAAGAATTTAAAGGGCTGTCTCGTTCAGCGTTTATTAAAGCTTTGTCGGCGGAGGGTGTTCCTTGTAACAGCGGATATGTTACTCTGAATAACCAGCCGTTTCTGGGGCATGCTTTCCAATCGAAGAATTTCAAAAAAATGTATTCGCCGGACATGCTGGATTTCAATAAGTATCTCGAAAGAAACAAGTGTCCTCAGAATGATATACTATGTAACGAGGAAGCGGTCTGGTTCTCGCAGAATATATTATTGGGGTCGCGGGCAGACATGGACTTCATTGTTTCTGCTGTGGAAAAAATCCATAAAAACGCGGAATCTATAAAAAAATCCGGAAGGTAAGAACAGTCTTGTCGGCTTGACAATCGGCGGGCGCGCCATTCTGATTAAAGCAGATTGGC
>CAZAVR010000376.1:0-4637 GCA_964488435.1 uncultured Cytophagales bacterium
GTAATACTTCAATTCGAGGTCCGCACGCACATATTGTTCAAGTGGTATGTTGAAAATCTTGCGCATACCTGCTGTGTCCGGTCTGATGACAACACCGGCAAGATTCCCCGCCAGATTGATTCCGCCGTTGACCAGTAAACTGTTTTTACGGTTCCTGGACAAAGGGTGATAAGATATATTGTAGGCGGTTTCCAGTATGAACCTGTTTTCGAGGAGGCTGAGATAACGGTTGATATCGCTTTCAGAAGCCGGTGTAGTGAAGTCAAAAAGTTTGTTTACGAAATCCACACCGAACCTCCCCGGACTGAGTAGGTTGGCCCGGAACGGCACGAAAGTATGCTCTGTAGTCGAGCGGTGACTCCATGTATAGCCCCATTCAGCGCTGGTGGAATTCTGAGAGTATACCGCCGGTTGCTGTATGATTTCATAGCCAATCTTAAAGGAGGTCGATGGCAGGGTACGACTTATTTCCGGGCGATACCTGAAAAACGGGATGATAAATCTGGGAAATCCGAGTTCGGCATTGAACATATACCGGCGGTAATCGTTGTTGGCGATACTGCGACTTCCTCCCAATTGGAAGTTTAGGTTGAGGTTCCCGCTGATACGCAGATATTCTGCTCCTTTGAATATGTTTTTATTGGTCCAGGACAAATCAAATTGCCCACCTGTGGTATTGTTAGACTTGGTAGATGCGTTCACTTCTGCACGAAGTGATTTTTTTCGCATAGGGGTCAGGAAATAATGTGCGTCCAATTGGGCGGAATCTGCTCCGGTAACGATGTCATAACGGTTTCTTACGAACTTGAAGTTCTTAAGGTTAATAAACCTCGACAAAGTGATGGCATTCATTTCACTGCTGTACAGACTTCCTTTTCTGAAACCGATTACCTCGTTGAATATTCTCGGCCGAAAGCTTCGGGCTGAGTCATTGACCACAATACCAGATCTCAGACGTACGCCGCGGGAGTCGGTTTCCGACAGCTTTCCTTTGTAATCGGTATGTACATAAATATTACGTATAAAATAGGGTTTGAGCGCCGTCTGTGCTACATCCGGTTTGAGCTGCACATACATATTTACTTGCTTATCACCCACTGTTGAATCGACTTTGACGATCAGGTTGTCAGGGTTAAAGTAGTAAAATCCTCTGGTCTTCAGGTATTGATCAACCCTGGTTCTTTCTTCTTCGATAATACTCAATCGATAGGGATTTCCTTTTTTTAGAAAACTCTGGGGCTCCGCAGCCAGAAATTCCTTACTGAATACAGAACTATCACGGACCACATAGCGGATTTCATTGATCGTGTAGCGTGGTTTGACATAGGCGACGTAGTCGGCTTTGGCTTTTCTGCCTTTGAGATCGATGAGTCTCCCTTCTGCAGTTGATTTGAAGTAACCTTCATTGTTCAGGTAATTCTGGAAAATCCTGACATTGTTGGTGATGATCCGCTGGCTTATATATACGGGAGGTTCTCCGAATTTTCTTCTGAACCAGGCTCCAAAGCCCGTTTCTTTTTTCGGCTCTCCGAATAGGTAATACAAGCCGACTTTGTACGGATATCCGAACAAGGTGGTATTGGGGACGGGTCGTATGAGGTTATCCATCTGATCGTCCAGGCGTTTCATATCACTTGCTTTGGTGGCAGAGTCAGGTTGCAGCCGGATACTCCCACCTACATAGAGGCTTTCTCCTGTGGGTATGTGCTTGCTGACGGAACATCCCGTCAGCAAGAGAGCGCAAATGATGACAATATTTAGGTGCCGGTATTTCAATGGATTACTTGTATGGTGGTAAAAGGGCTAATCTTATTTTTTAAATATTTCCTTGAACAGATCGTAATCGAAAGTCATGACAAACGCAAGCCCGGTTTCTATAATGAAACCTTCCAACACCGCCTGGTATTGGTTTTTTCTGTAAGCACGCACCTTGTATCTGCCGTCTTTCGTAAGCGCATAGTTCACAGCAATGTTATCGAATATCTCTGTTGACTGAGCAGATTTGGCTGTATTTTCAAGTTCGAAGTTTCGCCCCACAGAAATCGTAAGTCTGTCGTCGAGGAATGCCTTGCTAAGTCCTACATTCAGGTCTGTTCGCGAACCGGATGCCATGTCTGCTGTAGAATTGAGATTCAAGTCCAGGTCTACACCTTTGATCAGGTCGGAGGCGATCATGTTCAGCTGTTCCGTAAGGAGTTTGCTTACACTTTGTCTTGCCACTGCTTCTGCGCTAAAACCATCCATAGACGCTGCGCCGCTCTGATCTGTCATAAACTTATTCAAAACCAGAAGAGAAAATACTTGCTTGTTAAGCTCAGCTTCGTTGCTGGCCAGGTTCTCAAATACCCGGTTCTCTTTCAGTAGGTTCCTGATTCCTTCGTCCGCTGTCTCGGCAGGCTCAATTCCAAATGCTATCTTCAGATTGTTGATGGTCCCTCCGATTTTTAATTCGACGTCAAGCGGTACTTTTCCGTAGCTTTTGGGCTGTCCCGGGTCAATAGGCGTGGGATCTGCAGATACCCGGTAAGCCGCGGTGATATTCAGTTCTGCATTGAGCGGGTCTCCTGTCCAGATCATGGAGCTTCCCTTCTTGATCTGGAATTGTTTCTTCAATACCTGAAAAGTAAGGTCGTAGGTACCCTGATCCAGATTATAGGCTCCCAGAATAAAAATCTCACCGTTCGGGGCAATTCCTACGTTCAATTGTGCATTTCCCTTTACTTTGAGATTATCTCCGTTAAGTTCATCCACAACGATGGTGAACTGCGCATTTTCGTCCGTTTCAAGATTTAGGGATAGTTCAGAGGCCAGGGAGGTCGATATCGTTGATGCTTCCTGGTTATTCTCTACCGGTTTATTGTTGTCAGGATCGTCCATGTCAATGAACTCGACAATGCCCTCTGTCTGCGCAGCGCCTGCACTGTTGTCCGGAATCAGAATAGAGATGTTGCTTTCACCCAGCAATTTTACATTGCCCAGGATCACGGAATTACTTCCCGACCCGCTGAGGTTAAGCTTCGCCTGAACCACACCTTTGCCATAGAAAAAGTCGTTGTCTTTCCGTGAGGCATCCAGCACCACAAATTTATCGGTGTTGACACGGAGATCATAGCTTACATTGGGTACATTGACCAGCTTCACTGTACCATCCACTGTCAGCTTATTATTGAGGGTATCCGTCAGGACAAAATCTTTGAAAATAACGTTTTCATTCTCAAAATTTAGCTGGCTGTTGTTGATCCTGTACCTTGCTCCAAGCATAGAGACATTGAAGGCAACCGTGTCAAATTTGAAATTTCCGTTTAACCTGGGGTCGGTGGTACTTCCTTTGATTGTGGTTTGGCCGGTCAGTACTCCCCTCGCATTCCGTAATTGCCCAAAGCTGAAGGCTTCCACAGTTTTGGCGCTCAGGCGTGTAACATCAAGAGAGAAATCAAAGGGATTTTTAGCGTCACTCAGGTAATCTCCCCTTAGTTTGATGTCGTTACTTGCATCTGACAAGCGCGCATCGATGTTTATTTTCCCTGCTATTTTATTGGTTGCTTTTACCTGCAGGTCACCAACAGGAATCTGGGTTACAATCAGATTTTTTATAGTCAGGTCACCCGCAAAGGAGGGGGATTCCATATAATTGCTTAATTCGATTCCGGCGTCCAGTCTTCCCTTTGCAAGCGTTGAGTCCAGGGTGAACAACGTGACGAATGGCCCTATGGCTACACTGTCCGCAACGATTTTGATCGGTCCGTTTGGTTGCTGGGTCAGAGAGTTGATGTTGATTTTTTGTGAACGTCCCCGTCTGATTTCAAAATTGGACACCAGGAGTCCGTCCGGGCCATAGGTGATTTTTCCGGTGGAATCCGTTCTCCAGTTGCGATAATCCATTTTCAGGTTTTTCCGGAGGTTAAAAACGTAATCTTTGCCTGTATGTGCCAGTTGTCCTGAAATTTCATGACGCGCGGCATCAAGAGAGTCCTTTACCTGGAAATCGAAAAGTAACTTATCGTCTTTCAGATCGCCTGTAAGAAATGCTCGCCTGATCCGGAAGCTTCCTGTATTTGCTTCACCCAAAGTAGCATTGAGGGTGGCTTTATCTCCGTCTCCATTCAGAGAGAAGGTAGTCTCCGATATCTTGGTAGAATCGTAGTCGATCGATGGTGCATGCATCGTCAGATTCAGACTGGTATCGGCCTGACTGCTCACCAATCCTGAGAAAGTAATGGGGTCGAAGCGAGTGAGCGCCGGTACAAACGCCTGAAGGACGGGATGCCAGATAAATTTACCCTGGAGATCCACGCGATAGGGCGACTTGGGAGTCGCAATGGTACTGTCACTGATGCGGAAGTACTTGTTTACTTCGCTGATAATTATATCCGGAAGACTTGTGTAAGAAAAATTCCCCTGCAGGTTTGCCTGAAGAAATGGCGTTTCTACGGTGGCCTTTTGTATCTCGTTCTCACGTGTCAGGTTCAGAGACAGCGAATCCACAGCATAGGCTTTACCATTACTTGTGATTACCAACTGAGTTATAGTCAGATTTCCGAGCGGTTTGTCAGGATCTGCAGACGCCAGATCAGCTACCATATTTCCCTTAATACTCAGACTGTCCTGATAGAGATTCAGTGCTTTAAGGTTTAATT
>CAZAVR010000377.1:0-4633 GCA_964488435.1 uncultured Cytophagales bacterium
TGTGAAAAAGAGCCGGATCCGGAATTACCTCCGATCACTCCCCTGCCGGTCTCCCTGTCCAAGTTCACTGTCACTGCCGAAAACCAGGTTGCTTCTCTGCAGTGGACAACGACATCAGAAACAAACAGTGAGCGTTTCGAAATCGAACGCAGCTATAATGGCAAATCATGGAGTATTCTGGGCAGTGTAGCAGCTCAGGGAGAAAGTACGATCACCAAAACCTACAACTTCCAGGATCACTCACCCCTTGCAGGAGAGAATATCTACCGCCTGAAAATGGTTGACAAAGATGGTACTTACGCCTACAGTACGCTTCAAAGCCTGCGATTTGATGCCAGGAATGAAATCAGCTTATTTCCTAACCCTGTAGCGGACATTCTAAAAATTTCTGCGTCAGACTGGAAACAAATTGCAAGACTCGAGTTGCGCAACCAAAATGGGGACGCCATCTATACGACACTCACCGAACCCAAGTCGGGAATTGATGTCAGTAAAGTACCGGCGGGGACCTATATCGCCCTGATCACCACTCAAACAGGGGCAACGAGATCCTACAAGATTATCATTACGCGATAAACAAACAAAACCATCTTATGCAAAGGCCGTTCTCAGTAAATTCACTGGAACGGCCTTTTTCTATATACCAAACCCGTCCTCCGGGGTCAAAGCAAATAAGCCCATCTATAAAAGTTACGCATTTTTTTTGACATTTCCAAATTTTACCTCTTAGTTCGTTGCTGATCTGGTTCCCGTATTGCCGAAGTGCCCTCACAAATGGTATGACAGTAGTTTTGACGGATTTCGGTTGGAGGTTGTTTGTGCTGAGTCGGCTGGGGCCGGCGCATTGGCGACTGATCCGAAATCGCCTTAAACACAGAAAAATGAAAGACAGAATTTCAAGAGCCCGGGCTATCGGCCTTTTAGGTGGAGGCCTGGGGCTTGCCGCCCATCAGGTCTTATCCTCAGCGGGCTTCTCTATGCAGATCCGGCCCCTTCAGGAAGGCGACCTAACGATGCAGAAAAGAGCCATACCCTCCACAGGCGAGCTTCTCCCCGTGGTAGGCGCCGGCTCGTGGCTTCAATTCGACGTGGGGGTGAACCCGTCGGAAAGACAGCCTCTTACAGAAGTACTTCGAACCCTGAATGAACGCGGGGGAAGTGTAATAGATTCGTCACCTATGTACGGACGTGCTGAAGCCGTAATCGGAGATATTACAAGCGGACTAACCGGCGGGGACGCCTTCTTCTACGCTACGAAAGTGTGGACACAAGGAAAGGAAGAAGGTATCAGACAAATGGAAGCATCCATAAAAAAGCTGAAGAGAGAAAAAATAGATCTTATGCAGATCCACAACCTGGTGGATTGGAAAACACACCTCAAAACACTTCAGGACTGGAAGACGCGCGGCCT
Source organism: uncultured Cytophagales bacterium (assembly GCA_964488435.1). Lineage (GTDB taxonomy): Bacteria > Bacteroidota > Bacteroidia > Cytophagales > Spirosomataceae > JBEBSO01. The sequence continues at coordinate 1,412 of CAZAVR010000377.1, forward strand.
TGTCAGATATGTCGGTATTACGCACTATGACGTCTCAGCACATGAAACACTGGAAGAGATCATCAAATCGCACGAAATTGATTTTGTGCAGTTCAACTATTCGATTCGCGTCAGAAATGCGGAGAAAACCTTACTAAAAACCGCAAAAGACCGGGGCGTGGCGGTAATTATCAACGAGCCCTATCAATCCGGCAGACTCTTTGGTCTGGTCAAAGACAAGACGATACCCTCCTGGGCTAAAGATTACCAGATCCATAGCTGGGGCCAGTTTTTCCTGAAATATATTCTTTCACATCCTGCTGTAAACTGTGTAATACCGGGCACTTCCAACCCAAAACACATGCTCGACAATACCGGTGCCGGATACGGGCCACTTCCGGACGAAGTGACCCGCAAAAAAATGTCGGACCTGCTGGATTCGTATTAACCTCTGAATTAAAATTCCCACCTGTAACTCAATACGGGAATCATACCCAGTTGCTTTTGAAGCACTATTTTTTTCTGAAAAAAGTCATAATAGCTGAAAGCATCGTTCTCTATACCGGCCACATTCTGAATATCCAACGACAATGTGCGGCTGTACTTTTCCCTGTTTTTCTTCCAATACACACGCAGGTCGGGCCTGAAATAATCCCTCATACGTATGGTAAATGACTGACTATCCACATAAACCGTCTTTCCTTCTGCAGAAGACCGCGCCGCATCAACGGGGGTATCGCGAAAGCCCCCAAGCCACGTCAACTTCAGATTCACTCCCCAGGTCGACTGATTTTTTGTATAGAACTCCTTCCCCCCTGTAAAGGCGAAAGTATGGCCTCCGTTGAAGCGGGTGCTCCGCCAAACGCCATCGCTGCCAGCATATTCAGATTTATAAAGGGAGCCTGAAACAATCATGTAGTAGGATTTGGTCAGGTATTTCTGCAATGTCAGTTCCAGTCCTGAATTCCGTCCCCTTCCCCCATTGCGAAGTTTCTGCCCCACCTGCATCTCCACCAGATTCAAAGTCGAAAAAGCAGAGGAACTCAAACCCACCGGAACATCAGAAAGGCTCTGAAGGTAGGCTTCCAGCTTCAAGCTCACATTCCCCCGGAAATAATGCTGGTAACCCGCCACAAAATGATGGGCCCTGGTGAGGCCGAGTTCCCTGTTATCCCCTGCTTGCACGCCACCCAGATAGGTCTGGGGAGATTGTGTTTGGCTATGACGCCCGTAAGATACACTCAGGAACTGCTTTGGCGCTACCTGCCAGCGAACAGAGGCCCTCGGCTCCAGCGAGCCTGTATTATTCATCGTGTAACCAAGGTAGTGAAGCCCGGCTTCAGTGGTAAAGCGACTGTTTATATTCCACTGCCAGGTGGCAAACGGCTCCAGAAGATATCCGTCCAGGCTCCTCCGGCGACCATTCAACGTGATCCCGTCTTCCTGCCCTGTCAGGTACACTCCGGCTTTGATCCTGTGAGAAGGACTGAAACGGTGGGTAATCTTTGTTGAAAAAGAAAGCCTGGATTTATCCAGACCGTCGGACTCTCTTACTGCTGCACCCAGTACGTCGTCGCGGTAACTATCTGCCGTGCGTGTACTCATCAGCGCCGAATAGACCAGCACGGATTGAATTCCGGTTCTTTTGCCAATGGAGATATTGTGGGTAAGACCGGCCGCTCCCATTTTATTCTTAAAAACAACATCCAGAAGATCTTTCTGGCTCTCCCATGCCGAGCTATCACGGTCGCCCCGGAACAGATTGCTGCTCAACCCGCCTACACCGAACAAACTGAATTCTCCGGCCTTTTTGGCAGGCAGTTTCAATTTAAACGACAAGTCCTGAAAATTAATAGTCTCACCGCCAAAATCCACTCCCATACCGGCCAACAGGCCGGTAAAGGAATAACGGTAATTAACAAGATAAGAAGCTTTGGACTTTTTAGACAATGGTCCTTCCGCTGCTACGTCAAAACCTATCAATCCGGCTTGGGCTGTAAATTCGTGTTTTTCGTCATTTCCGTTTCTAAGGTGCATATCCATTACTCCCGAAAGCACATTCCCGTAACCGGCCGGAAAAGCTCCACTCAGGAAATAAGAAGTACCCAGCATCTGTGTACTAAGTATATTTACCCCTCCGCCGGTTTGGGTAGCACGGTCACTGAATGTACCTGCATTGGAGTGGTGATTGGGATTGACAACTTCAACCCCCTCCAGGCGCCACTGCATACCGTTCGGACTGTTTCCCCTGACCACAAGTCCGTTTGCCTGGTCATGAGCAGCCGCCACTCCGGGAAAAGAGGTCATTGCCCTGGCAGGGTCAAGGTAGGTCGCTGCATAGCGTAGCGTCTGCTCTATGGTTATGGCCTCGGCACTATTGTAAAAGTCCTGTTTGGGCATAACCACCGTGGCTTCCTCCAGCTGAATTTTTGACGGCGTAAGCGAAATGTTTATGATCTGCTCTTTTCCGGACTCCACCAGTACCTCGGGAATGGTCACGGTTTGATATCCGACAAAAGAAACACTGACGATGTACCTTCCTACCGGAATATTGTCAAACTTATACATCCCCCCTGCCCCCGTCTGGGTTCCTTTCCCGGTGCCACTTAGGACAACCGATGCCCCTTGCAAAGGCAAATGTGTTTCGGCATCAACGATAAGGCCTCTTAGTGAGGAAGTATGCTGAGCTGACAGACTATTTACAACAAAACTTGCAAGAAAAAATACGAAGAGACGAAATCTCAAACTGTAAATCCCGGAATAAGATAAAAGGGGTAAGGAATTCTTTAACATTGATCTTTTCTTTGCAAGTTACACACAGATGACGGATTAGATAAAGGATTCTTCGAAAAATGTCCTCAGGATAGCTGTGGAGAAAATATAGCGACCGGCTATCCACACCCGGACTGGTGTGAGCTCATTTAAATTACGCTCCACGAAGTATAATAATGATATTCAATGCTTACCTGTTTAGTAAAAATACATTAATTTTACCTTTATACCAAACAAAATGTGCAGCCATGGATCAACGTATTATTAATCTGTTTGACGAATATACGCACAAGCCGCTGTCCAGGGATACTTTTTTAAAGCGCCTGGCTCGTCTGACGGGAAGTACGGCCACGGCTATTGCCGTTTTACCGCTTCTTGAAATTAACTACGCCCAGGCCATGACTGTATCCGAACAGGATGATGATATCCTCATCAGCGAAGCATCCTTTCCCGGCGATGACTGTACGATGA
>CAZAVR010000378.1:0-1921 GCA_964488435.1 uncultured Cytophagales bacterium
TTCCTTTAATAAATGTTGACTGAGCAGACCGGCAGTGGGTATAGAGAGCGTGGAAAGCTGGTCTTCACTGAGCATTTCGTTTGCAAACTCAAGGATGGAGCTGCTGCTTTTATGGATGATGTCCATGAATTCGAGAACCTCATCCATCGAACTCTCTTTGCCTTGCTGAACGATGATATCTGTCAATCCAATGATGCCCCCAAGAGGCCCCCGAATATCATGAACGATGCGCTTTTGTAATTCCCTGGCTTTTCTTACCTGTAGATGAAGGCCATTCATCTTTTTGATAAAATTCAGTCGTTCGGCCACTTCAGCGGCGACCAGGTGCAAGGTTTCTATTTGGTCAGGCGTTAGAACCATTTGGTGTAAATTAAGCACGCAAAGAGCGCCCATTGCCTGCCCGTCATCGGCGCGTATGGGGGTACCATAATAATAGCGCAAACCGGGAGGGCCGCTTACAGAGAGGAACTCGTTGAAACGATTGTCTGCGGAGAGGTCTTTGACTTCGAAATCGTTATTGCCGAGTACGGTATACTGACATACTGTATCTTCTTTTTGGGAATGCTCACAGCCTATTCCATAGGAGGATACAGCCCATAGTGTGTTGGAATCCAGTAGGTGGACCATTGATATGGGGGTTCCGGCAATTTTCGCAGCCAGCGCCATCAGGCTTCGGAAGTGATCATCCAGGTCGGCATAGTCCAGATCGTAATCGGCCAGTTTTAAGACACGTTCCGGCTGATCGGCAAGGATGTCTGTAGGGAAGTTATCCATGGTCGGTGAAGACGCCGGGTGGAAAGTAAGCAGCTAAAAGAGCGGCCCGGCATATTTTTATGCCAAATTACAACAACTTCCTCAAATCTTGCCGGAGATTTGAAAGAAAGTCATCAAAATAAAGTGACTAATTCATTAATAATGCGTATCTTTATTATAAGTACATTGTTAAAATAGCCTGCGCCAGCGCACTTCTGCGTATGATTAGAAATCAAATACTCCTGCTAACCCTTGTTTTTTTTACCTTTTCGGGGTGTTATAATAAAGACCGGGAAAACCAGCTTGCACAGAGAGAGCTGGTGCTTCTTGAGAAAGAAAAACAAGCTGCTTTGAGGGAAGCAGAATACATTTCGTTGGTTCGAATGCGTGATAGCCTCCTTACACTGAAAGATTCTACGCTGCTCAGGGTAGGATGGCCGGAGGAGATTGAAGGATATTGGGGTAGTAAAATTATATGCACGGAGTCGAGTTGCGCTGACTATGTGGTGGGAGATCAAAGAAGTGATACCTGGCTGTTCAGCAGCGATTCTGTTAGTATGGTAACGAAAGTAATGATTAATAACAGTCTTGTTCGCGTATATAATGGCGCGTTCAATAATAACATGATTAACCTCCGGTTTAAGACGGATTCAACCGCGTCTAAACAGGTGGAAATGGGGGTGCTCATCTATGAGATCACTCCGGGGAGAATGAGGGGGATAAGGACCGTTTCGGTGGATAGTAAATGCACTGCCCGTTTCAACGTAGAGCTTAATCGTACCGCAGGAAATAAACAGAACAGATGATTATAGCTAATATTTACGATGTATCACTCCCGATAGAGGATCCGGTGCTGAAGTTTATGATCTTGCTGGTCATTATTCTGAGTGCACCTTTGCTTCTTAATAAAATTAAAGTGCCTCATCTTTTGGGGCTGATTATTGCCGGAGCAATTATAGGGCCCAATGGATTGAATATACTTTCACGCGACAGCAGCATCGTGGTCACGGGTACCACGGGCCTCCTGTATATTATGTTTCTTGCAGGTCTTGAAATTGATATGGGAGATTTCAAGAAGAACAAATGGAAAAGCCTGGCTTTCGGTATATACACTTTTGTAATTCCTTTGGTGCTGGGTTATCTTTCCGGGTACTATCTCTTGGGGTTT
>CAZAVR010000378.1:1931-4627 GCA_964488435.1 uncultured Cytophagales bacterium
TTGCAAGCCTTTTCTCATCGCACACCCTGATTTCTTATCCATTGGTAAGTCGAATGGGTCTTTCCAAGCGCTTTGCAGTGAACATTACTGTGGGAGGTACGATCATTACAGATGTACTCGCCCTTATGATTCTGGCGGTTTGCGTGGGCATGGCCAAAGGTGATGTCGGCAGTGAGTTCTGGATAAAGTTGTCGGTTTCTGTGCTTTTGTTCGGACTTACGGTCATGTTTGGATTTCCTGTTATCGGAAGATGGTTCTTCAAGAAGGTTAGCGATAAGATATCACAGTATATTTTCGTTCTGGTGATGATTTATCTGGCGGCGGTATTGGCCGAGCTGGCAGGCGTGGAAGCTATCATCGGTGCATTTCTTGCCGGACTTGCGCTCAACAGACTCATCCCGCATACCTCTTCTCTTATGAACAGGGTGGAGTTTGTCGGGAATGCCCTGTTTATTCCTTTTTTCCTGATCAGTGTAGGGATGATCGTCGATTTTTCCGTTTTTTTTAAAAGCTGGGAAACCGTCAAAGTCGCTTCAATTATGACCGTCGTCGCTATAGGCACCAAATATCTCGCTGCTAAGGCCACGCAGAAGACGTTCAGTCTTTCCAATGCGGAGGGGGGGCTGATTTTTGGATTAAGCTCGGCCTCGGCTGCGGCTACGCTGGCGGCAGTGATGGTGGGGTACAATGTTATTCTTTCCGAAAATGAGGCAGGGGAACCAATGCGTTTGTTAAACGATCACGTGCTCAATGGCAGTATCCTGATGATATTGGTTTCCTGTACTGTTTCATCTTTTGCTTCTTTGGCGAATGCCAATAAACTGGCAGATGCCGATCATGAAGAAACGGTAGCGGGCAATACTTCGGAAGAGGAGAGCATCCTCCTGGCGGTGAATTATCCGGGTACGGTTGAAAAAATGGTGAACCTGGCACTGATGATCAAAGCGAAAACCAACACGGAAAGGGTATATGCGCTTAACGTGATTAATGAGGAGAAAAACGAGTCATCGGTAAAGAATGCAGAAAAAATTCTGTCGAGTGCCACTGATGTGGGTGCCGCAGCGGATGTTCGTTTACAAGCTTTGACCCGATATGATAACGATGTTATCAATGGCATTAATAATGTCATCAAAGAGAAGAAGGTGTCGGATCTGATCATCGGGCTTGCCGGGGAAAAAGGCTTTTCTCCTTCTTTTGTATATAATCTTTACAATGGGTATCTTAGGAATGAAAGTACCAATGTGCTGGTTTATCATGCTGTGCAGCCGATATCTACCATAAAAAAGCACATCGTGATCTTGCCGTTTAAATCCCATACGGAGCCAGGTTTTTTCTTTGCCCTGTTGCGGATCTGGAATATAGGGAGGAACTCGGGTGCGGTTCTAAGCTTTTATGGAGATGATACTACGATCAATATCCTGAAAAATATTCAGAAGAACCTGAATATCGAAGCTGAGTTCAGTGCTGTACTCAAGTGGGACGAAATGCAGCGTGCTGCGATGTCTGTGGGCGATGACGAAGGATTGGTACTTGTTATGGCCCGACAGAATACGAATGCTTACTCTACACAAATGCGCAAGATTCCTGATACGCTCAATCTGCATTTTACGGATAAAAACTATTTGCTTGTGTATCCTTATTCCGGCCAGAACGATGAGGATATCGAGAAGCGGGCAGTTAATAACCACGACGACTTTATGGAGATCGGAAATATTGTAGGGAGGATATTCAAGTAATCGCCCGTCTTTGCGTGTCTTGCAAATTATATGGCTGATACTTACGTAAAATATAAAGTGTGTTTGACTTTGTGTTTTCGCCGGATTTAAGAATATTGCAGGTACTTTACCACATAGTACTTGATGAAGAAGGCCTTAATCTGGAGTTTTATTATTCTCATCCATCTGATTTTTTTTTCGTGTGACACCTCACCGGATAGAAAGTCTGTAAGTATCGCATGGGCGGACAGTATTTCCGAACATGCGGTATCTATGATGTCCGGAAAACACAAGGAGATGGTTTTGAGGTTTATTGATTCCGCCTATAGCTCCATACAGCGTCGGGATGAGCAGGTCTTGTGGAGAAAATACAATACCCTTGCTCATTACTATACTTATTACGGCGGAGACTTTGGTAAAAGGCGTCTTTATATAGACAGTATGCTCCTGGTAAGTAAGCGTAACGGCGAAAAATACGGATATGAACGAGCCCGGTCTTTGTATGCGATGGCGGTTTTGCTACAGGAAAGAAAGGAGTATAATGAAGCCTTCAAGTATTATTTTGAGGGAAGGACACTGGCTGTAAATAACCTGGATAAATGCAGTATGGGCGATTTTACCAATGCCCTGGGTATTATTCGCTACCGGCAGGAACAATACCAGCAAGCCATTCCCTATTTCAAATCTTCATTGGAAGAGACTTTCGCCTGTGCTAGCCCGACTTTTAACTATGGTTTTATACAGCCACAGGGCATACTTAACTCAATAGGTCTTTGTTTCGAGCGATCAGGCCAGCTGGATTCTGCTATTTTCTACTATAAAAAGGCGCTTCAATTTATTGAATCCAGAAAAGGGAATTTTCCGGAAAATAAAGATTTTGCAATTATGGCGCATGCCGTTGTAGAAGGTAATATAGGAGGGACTTATGCTGCATTTGGGTATTCAACACCGTAAGCCGACTTACGTGATGTCTCGACCGGC
>CAZAVR010000379.1:0-4624 GCA_964488435.1 uncultured Cytophagales bacterium
GAAAACTATTAGCAAAAGGGCATACTTGGGATATTTTGTTTTGTTTCGGGAGTTATTTAAGAACTCAACCTGTAAAATCTGTGGCGGTACATATCGAGACAGCATCCAGAGGTTTCGGAGGGTATAATGGGGGTAGTAATTACCCCAGTCGGTATAGCGGTTTTCCAGGAAGAGGTTGCCGTATTCATTAAAATAATGGTAGCCGTTACGTCGGCCGGCGGTTACATCCAAATTATAAAAAACGTTGCCATTGGTCGCGGTATACACCGTGTCGAGTAATTTTCTGAAGTTGACCTCTCCCTCTTTATTGTTGATTTGAACGCCGTCAATTTTGAAAGTTCTAACTCCGTAGTTCTTGTACAGATTTATTAGAATTTCTGCGTCCTCTTTCCAGAGCGTATAATTCTGCTTTTGTGGTTCAAACCACAAACAGAGTTCCATTTCATTTTTTTGGGCCTCCCGGACTACGGGAGCAAGACCGTTAGGAAAGCGGTCTGGATGCGGCTCCCATAACTTAAAGTCTTTAGACCAGCCGGCGTCAAGTTGAAAGCGAGTGATTCCCAGTTTTTTCCCACTCTCGATTTCTTTAAAAGCAAATTTTTCTCCAAGTTTGGTTACCGTGTTTCGGTCCCCCCAAGTGTTTGACATAATCATGTCGTCTCGTTCAGGAACGTATTTGCGTATAGTTTTCTGATAATTTCTCAATGCCTGCAATCTTCCGAGTTCTCCGCCGGTGGTTACACCCAGCACCAAGCCATATCCACGTGTCCACTCTTCTGGTTTAAGGTCGGAAGGGTTCAGGCCAATTCCTGCTGCTTTGATTTCAGAAGAGGTGGTCAAGAAGTCGAATCCCGGATAAGCTATCTGCACGTTTGAGCTGGGCGCTTCCTTAAGAAGAAAAAGTCCCTGATCCTGAAGCAGATGGTCTAAAAAAAGAAGATTACCTATCTGCTGATATTCGTATATATAAGTAATTTCCCGATTTTCCTTAACGAGATTATTGTTTCTGTCTGTTATGTCAAAAAACTGAACAGCGGTTGTTTTCCAGTGCTTGTCGGCGAGTTTGATCCTGTCAGTAACTATTGTTTGGCTACCTTCTTTAAGGGCCTCTTGATTTTCAATATTTTTCAAGTCAGCACTATGGGCGGTAACGGTTTTCCATGCGTGGGCTGTACGTCCTCTGAAGTAATATTCGCAGGCTATTGCAGGTGATCCGGGGTAGAGTTTGAAGACTCTTTTGACTTCCAGCTCGCCAAGCCTGAAATAGACTTCGGCTACAAGGTGTGCGTGTCGGGTCGACGTCCCCGGCACTTGCTTTATCGTCAATTTGCCGCTGCCGGCCTTGTCTTTTACGCCAGGGATCAGCAGATCTGCGGTTTTGTTGTTCTCGTAACTCCATTTATACCCCGTATTTTTGTCCTGAATTTCTCGGCTTATCAAGTTTCCGTCGTTCCAAGAAAAAGTTCGCGCAATCTGGCCTGTCTCGATTTTGAATGTGTCACCGTTCAAAATAGCTTTTGTATCTTCCAGTTCAGTAATCTGCGCCCTGGACAAAAGCGGAACGGCAAGTAGGGAAAGAGCTAGCGCCCTAACCAAATTTTGTTTTACTGTGTACCAGATCCGGTAAGTACATTTGTGATACATATAAGCCATGGGATTATTGTTTTTATTTTAATAGGTATAGACTTCTAACAGAACGATGCATTACCGTAATCGGCAAGTTGCCACGCGTCAAAAACGGCAACGAGAAGGCACCACCTTGCAAATATACACAGGTTAGTTATCGGGAAAAATAGTTTTCCGATCTATGGCTTTATCCAGTCATGTTGACTACTTCACAGCGGTAAAGCAGCCTGTCGAGCAAAGCTCCTCCACGGTCTGTGTCTCACAGATCATCAGTGTGCGATTTACTAAACCTTTTAAACAATCTCCTCCTAACACAAAGCCATCAATCAAAAGCGTATCGACACGATGTACACGCCGACCAACAATGCCAAACCAAATATTATTTCGCGCACAGACAAAGAAATAGTCTCTTTTAATACAATACCAAAAATAAAGAAGAAATCACCAAACGTATGCAATACACAAGACACTTTTTCGAAATTATCTTCCGTTTCAAGGCGAAGCACATTTCTTGATAACGACCCGTGAGGGGTGGCTATATGATGCTTATACAGACGCTATGCGCCTGGCGAAAACAAGTTGACCCACATTTGTATAATTGAAAGAAAAATTATAAATTGAAACTCAAACAACCCACCTCTGAAATGTATACGTTAACCCCACTAAAATACTTTCTCTCTATTTTCAAATTTTTTGGACACCAATCGACTGTACGCTCAGACATAGCCGCTGCACATCACTATCCGTGGCATTTGACTATCTACTGAAGTAAATCGATTGGCCAGGGCAGCGACATTTCAATATACCATAGCTCCCAGTCAGTCTCAAATAGCGGAGACAGTGGGTGAGGAATTAGTGGGCTGCGAGACGATAGCAATACCCAAAAAACGGCACCCAATACTCATCTGGTGGATTAAATCAAAACAAATAAACAAACAACATGAAGAAACTACTACTATCCGCTGCGATCCTCGTGTGCGGTCTCACTGCAAAATCACAAACAGTTAACGACATCCCGATAAAAGACATTGATGTCGAATACGTCCAGATCGTCGGAACTTCCAAACTCTTAAGTACAAGACTTATCATCCAGATAGACTTCGGACAAAGGACAAAAGTATTCTCTACAAAAGAAACTATTGTAAGAGATACTGACGGAAAAGCGGTTGAATTCAACTCCATGATTGACGCACTAAATTTCATGTCCCAAAACGGATACGAATTTGTCAACGCCTATGCAATTACAATCGGAAATTCGAACGTATATCATTACCTACTAAGAAATAAAACGCGAAAATCTGAATAGGCAGCACAGGTCTGGGCTACAGCAGCGACTTGAGCATTGACATCCGTACGCTTGCCGAAAATGAAAAAGACCTGTCATTTCTGGCAGGTCTTCATTCCTTAACTTGGTTACGTTATCCGAAGACAAGAGGCTTCACCAAGCATCACATAACAAAGATAAGCATATTTATTTAATAATCAGATGAAATTCCAAGACTTTAGACTGCTTTTTTCAGAAGCGCGAGTAAATCGGTATTTGCTCGCGACCGCCAACTCTACAAGTAAGGCATTGAAACTATACAAATCCAATCTCAAAACTTCCCAGGCATTTCACCCTTTGCTTGGAATCCTTGAAGTTATTCTACGAAACAGACTCAACGACATTTTGACCTTACATTTTAAAAACCCTGATTGGATATTGAACGAGCGAACCGGATTCATGTCAGACCCCTCACTAAGATTTAAGCATAAACAAACAGGTAAGCAGAAAACGAACGATTTTCTAAAGAAAGAAGTAACGAAAGCGGAAAAGCGACTCCTGAAAATACAAACACCCGTAACCAGCGGTAAAATAATTGCAGAACAAACATTCGGCTTTTGGACAGATTTGTTTGAAGTTCATCACTATCGTCTTCTAAGAGGCAAACCTATACAAATTTTCTCCTCGTTACCAGCCGGACATGGGCGAAAGGAAGTAAACAATGAATTGAATAGAGTAAGGCGTTTTAGGAACAGAATAAACCATAACGAACCCATCTGCTTCAACGGCAGTCATCTGGACTTTTCAGAAACATCGGAAGTCTATAAATCTCTCATCAATCTTTTGATCTGGATCAATCCCGAAATAATGAAGCTCATTTCCGACATGGATAACGTAAAAAAGACCATCCTGGAAGCCGAGTCAATATAATGCTTCCCACGAAACGAAGTTTGTAAAATACTTCACATAAATGCCCGTCTGAGCCATATACACGCCAGCCAACAATGCAAAAACAAATATCATTCCGCTCACCGACTAGAAAACCACCAAACACAAAATAAACTCCCCTCCCCCATGGTCTGCGTCCCACAGAACATAACTGCACAATTTATCATAAAGCGTTACCATCCTCCCCCTATACCAATCTCCCGTCCAATCACAAAAACTCACGTACAAACATTTGCATAACCTGCCAAAAAGCCATAAATTGTAACAAAAAAACCGCCCACCTCTTTCATGTATGCGTTAAACACAACCCTACTTTCCCAGCCACCCTTTCCGCTTTCCGTGGCCCGGCGGACGCTGCGGTTCAATGATAACCTATACAGGTACCGGCACCATGTACGCGCCGTACTGCTTTTACTCCTTTTTGGGTTTATACCCTGGGTGGGCGCTGCACAAAGTGGTATTACTTTTCAGGTAGAAAAACTATCCAAACCTGAAAAACTGCTTCCCACGCATACCGCCGATGAAATCTACAAAAAGCTTATTTTATCGGATGTCCATACGACGCAAATGCCGCCGGATAATACGGACTTCCCCTTTCACGTCGTCGCCCAAAGCAAATCACCCGAAAAGCTGGTCAGTTTCGGCTATAACTCGTTTTTCTATGGAATGTATGATGCCTATGCGAATCACAGGCCCTTTGTTTTGTCACCCGACATGATGTGGCTGTTGATCTCACAGGGCTTTGCCCGGCACGTGAATGCGAATCCGGAAAACATGCGCCGGCAT
>CAZAVR010000380.1:0-4612 GCA_964488435.1 uncultured Cytophagales bacterium
CATGTTTCTACATGGCGGTTTCGGGCATATTCTGGGAAATATGTTCGCGCTGTTTATGTTTGGGCCTATGCTGGAGCGGATATGGGGGCCACGTCGTTTTCTGATTTTCTATTTTGTTACAGGGATAGGTGCAGGAGTTCTTTATGCCGCGATCAACTACGTTGAATTATCCAGCCTGGGTCAGGCAGTATCGGTTTTTATAGAACATCCTAATCCAGATTCATTTATTGATTTTGCCACCAGGCATGCGGCTGAATTCTACAGAAATAATCTGAGTTTTGTGAACAGATGGGAGAGTGACCCCAACAATGCCGCTTATATAGATGAGGCTGTTTCTGCGGCCAAGAGTATCTACCAAAACGAACTTAACATTCCCATGGTGGGGGCTTCAGGGGCAGTTTTTGGAATTCTTATGGCTTTCGGTATGTTGTTTCCCAATACGGAGCTGTTTATCCTGTTTATACCCTTTCCTGTGAAAGCAAAGTATTTTGTTGCTTTTTACGGTTTGTTTTCGTTATATTCAGGTATTCAAAATTCGCCTTCGGATAATGTAGCGCATTTCGCTCACCTGGGTGGTATGCTTTTTGCATATATCTTGCTGAGATACTGGAATACAAGAAAAAGCAATTTCTATTGAGAGATGGGAGGAATATTTGATGATTTCAAAAGAGAATTCTCCAAGCCGGAGAATGCCCTTGTGAAAATTATCCTGATCAACACCGTCGTATTTTTGTCCTTGTTGCTCGTCAGGATTATTTTTACCCTGGGTCAAAGCTCTGATGTTTATGACTGGACGGTGAATGTGCTTCGCCTGCCGGCGGCTCCCTATGAGTTCTTGCAAAAGCCATGGACAATCATCACTTATTTCTTTACCCATGAGGATATCTTTCATATACTCTTCAATATGCTTTTCTTTTACTGGTTTGGAAAGCTGATCGATGAATATATCGGGGCGAAGAGGCTGGTCGCACTATACATTCTGGGGGGGATTGTGGGGGGCCTTGCTTATATGGCCATTTATAATTTTTCGCCCTACTTCCATGAGCAGGTCGAAAGATCAAGGATGCTTGGCGCTTCCGCAGCGGCGTTTGCTGTCGCAGTGGGTGCGTCGACATTGTTGCCCAATTATACATTTAATCTGATTTTTCTCGGGCCGATAAGGATAAAGTTCATAGCACTTTTTTACATAGTGCTTTCGCTTGCAAATTCCGTGGGCCCTAATGCCGGGGGTAATCTTGCTCATTTGGGCGGTGCGGTGCTCGGGTTTGCTTTTATCAAGTTACTCCAGAATGGTACGGATCTGGGCAAACCGGTATATGTGATCATGGGACTTTGGAGCCGGTTGTTCAAAAGCAGATCTCCTCAGCGCGTTACCTATCGTGAAAAGACGGTCTATCGAAGCAATACTTTTTATGTCCCCTCCACCCAATCTCCACCTGGTGCAGATACGCCGGATCAGGACGAAATCGACACTATTCTCGACAAAATATCTAAATCGGGTTATGAAAGCCTGACCAAGGAAGAAAAGCAAAAACTTTTTAGAGCCAGTCAGCAAAGATAACGGAGCTGATTACGTTCTTTTGGTTAACCTCCATTGGGTTTTAATCACTAACTTTGACGAACCACCCGTAAGGGCCGCGGATTCAGCATTATTAATTCTTATGTACATCCCGAAATGCTTATAACACCTGGCAAACTACTGGCTGAAATTAACAAACCCGAAGATCTGAGAAAACTGGATCCGGAACAGCTTCCCCAACTTTGCAAGGAGTTGCGTCAGTTTATCATCGATAATGTATCGGTCTATGGAGGGCATTTTGGAGCGAGTCTGGGAGTAGTGGAACTTACAGTTGCGCTGCATTATGTATTTGAGACGCCGTATGACCAGTTGATCTGGGATGTGGGCCATCAGGCGTATGGCCATAAGATACTCACAGGTCGCAGGGATAATTTTTTTACAAACAGGGTATACAAGGGAATTTCAGGATTCCCTAAACGGAAGGAAAGTGAGTATGACGCCTTCGGAGTAGGGCATTCTTCCACGTCTATTTCTGCGGCACTCGGTATGGCGATGGGGTCTACCCTCCAGCAGGACAGCGCGCGTCAGCATATCGCCGTGATAGGTGATGGAGCCATGACAGCCGGGATGGCTTTTGAGGCGATGAATCATGCAGGAACTGCGGATAGTAACCTGCTGATTATTCTCAATGACAACTGCATGGCTATCGATCCCAATGTAGGAGCTTTGAAAGAATACCTTACGGATATCACTACGTCACAGACCTACAATAAATTCAGGGATGAAGTGTGGAATCTCCTGGGAAAAATGAGCCATTTTGGCAAAAGCGCGCAGGAGATCGTTTCAAAGGTTCAGACGGCCCTTAAAACGGCCTTGCTTAATCAGAGCAACTTATTCGAATCTCTCGGGCTTCGGTATTTTGGTCCGATTGACGGACATGATATAGATCATCTCACTCAGGTTTTAAAGGATCTCAAACAGATACCAGGCCCCAAATTGCTTCACTGCCTCACCGTAAAAGGGAAAGGATACGGTCCGGCTGAAAAAGATCAGACCAAGTGGCATGCCCCCGGCCTGTTTGATAAGGTCACCGGCGAAATACAAAATAAGGTGTATCACACACCCCAGGCTCCCAAATACCAGGATGTGTTCGGGCATACATTGGTTGAACTTGCAGAGAGTAATCCGCGCATAGTTGGGGTGACTCCGGCTATGCCTTCAGGCTCTTCGATGAATATCATGATGAAGGCCATGCCGGACAGAGCTTTTGATGTGGGAATTGCAGAACAGCATGCTGTAACTTTTTCAGCCGGAATGGCCACAAGGGGTGAGGTTGTTTTCTGTAATATTTATTCCACATTTATGCAGCGTGCATACGATCAGGTAGTCCATGACGTATGTATCCAGGAAATTCCTGTGATCTTTTGCCTCGATCGTGCCGGGATTGCAGGCGCCGACGGACCCACGCATCATGGTGCCTATGATATTGCCTATATGCGGTGCATTCCTAACATGATTCTGGCGGCGCCAATGAATGAACAGGAGCTGAGAAACATGATGTATACAGCTCAACTTGATGAGACGCAGAAATCCGGAAAAGCATTTACTATCAGATATCCAAGGGGACAAGGCGTAATGCCCCAGTGGCGAACCCCGTTTACCAAATTGCCGGTAGGGAAAGGACGTTTGGTGAAGGAAGGAGATGATATTGCTGTGCTATCTGTAGGGCATATTGGAAACTATGTGGTGGAGGCCAGTGCAGCATTGAGCAGGGAGGGGGTTTCGGTCGCACATTATGACATGCGGTATGTGAAACCTCTCGATGAGCAACTTTTACATACTGTTTTCTCGAAATTTGATCGCGTACTGACCGTCGAAGACGGATGTCTCCAGGGTGGGTTCGGCAGTGCCGTTCTGGAGTTTATGGCTGACCACCAATATACTGGCAAAGTGATGCGTTTAGGGATTCCCGACCTGATAGTAGAGCACGGTGAACCGCTGGAACTACATAGGGAATGTGGTTATGATAAAGACGGTATTGTGAGAGCTGTTCGTAAATTAGTAAGCGAGAAAATAGGGGCTGTATGATTTTGAGCTTTCCCAGGGCTTGTCTTGTTTTTTTTCTGCTTCACTTTACCTGCAGTTTGCAGGCACAAAAAGAAACCTCTCTTTTGTGGGAAATTACCGGGAATGGTCTTGAAAAGCCATCTTACTTATTTGGAACTATTCACCTGATTTGTGCGGGTGATTTTTTTCTGGATAACAGGGTAGAGAAAAGTCTCAGACAAGTAGAAAAGGTTGTCTTCGAGATAGATATGGATGACCCATCTCTGGTTGCTGATTTACCGTCCTTAATGACCATGAAAAATGGCGCAGGCCTGAGCAGCCTGCTCTCCCAAACATCCTACAAAAGAGCAGCTGATTTCTTCCGGGATTCTCTGGCAACGGATATTGCTGCTTTTGAATACATCAGACCTTTTTTGCTGAGTGGGGTCCTTCTGGCTGGGATAATGGACTGTGAAGTGAAATCCTACGAGACCATTCTCTCGGAAATGGCAAAGAAAAACGCACTTGAAGTAGAGGGGCTTGAGACAATGGCCGATCAGATCGCCTTGTTTGATGTGATTCCTGAAAAGGTGCAGGCAGAAAACATCCTTTCCATGATAGACAGCATTGGCTCAGCCAGAGAAGAGCTTCGAAATCTGGTCATGGCCTATAAACTCCAAAACGCGGATTTACTTTTCAAAATGGCCCGAGAGAGCAAATTTAGTATGGAAGGAGGAGATGAGCTGTTTTTGAGTGTTCGGAACCGTAAGTGGATTCCTCCTATGACTATTTACATGAAGAACAGCCCTACTTTTTTCGCGGTAGGGGCAGCACATTTGGCAGGTAAAGATGGTCTGATCGATTTATTGAGAAAGGGAGGGTATACCGTAACACCTCTATGATTTGCCGGCTGGCCCTGTCGAAGGAGTGTCAGGTATGATTTTTGATAGGTTTTCAATCATATTGGTTTTTTTGCGTTATCTGTTATAGAGCTCCGTTGTCCGCATTTGTGAATAGGCGCGGGCGTTTCTGATTATCTCCTGATGA
>CAZAVR010000381.1:0-4599 GCA_964488435.1 uncultured Cytophagales bacterium
GTATTTCCGTGCCGGGGGTACAGCCCAAGCTTTCCCTTTCACTGGTAGAGGAAGTCCTCGGAGCCTCCAGGCTGACGGTTGTGGGGGCATTGGGAGGGAACTATATTTTCAAGCCGCCTACCGAACAGTTCCCCGACATACCGGCGAATGAGCACATCACGATGCTAATGGCCAGAGCGTTTGGTATCGAAACGGTAAAGTCTAGCCTTATCCGCATGTCGTCGGGAGAGCTGTCCTACATCACCAGGCGTGTAGATCGGACGGATTCGGGGGAGAAAACCCATATGCTGGATTTTTTTCAAATCCTGGAAGGCGTCGACAAGTACAAAAGCTCGATGGAAAGGATCGGGAAGGGATTAGCATCCTATTCAGCAAACACATTGCTGGACCTGCTTAGATTATTTGAGATTACGCTGTTCTCTTACCTGACCGGCAACAATGATATGCACCTGAAGAATTTTTCCATGATCAGGAAAGTTCGCAATGATTGGGTACTGTCTCCTGCCTATGACCTGCTCAACGTCACGATCGCCAATCCGGAGGATAAAGAAGAACTGGCGCTCACGATGGATGGAAGGAAAAGCAGGTTAAAAAATGAGAACTTTTTAAAATTCGGTCGAGGGCTGGGGTTAAGCGACCGCCAACTCAACGGTGTGTTCAGAAGGTTTATTAAACATAAGACGGATGCGCTGTCATATATTGATAAATCCTTTCTGTCCGCTGAAATGAAGTCGGTGTATAAAACGCTTCTTTTGGAGCGATATGGAACTATAGAAAGTTAGTTGTGAGCGGTACCTTCTAAAACACCGCTCGATTCGTCTATTTTATTCGGAAACTACAGGACGTTTTCCCCTCCAAAACCTTATATTTGAACCCTTACCTAACATCTGTATTATGAGCAAGACCATACACCAGGAACGGAATATCAGTTTTCGAAGGGGCAGATACAGTCTGCGGTGCAAGTTTGCTATGTCCTTGATGCCGACAACCTGGATCGGGAGTTAAAAGGCCTGATCGCTGCACTGGAATTCTTCAAAATAAGTGCCGGCACCCTCGTCACCTACGCGCAAAGCGATGAATTTGTTCTGAACGGCAAAACAATCAAAGAGGTACCCGCTCACGAGTACCTCTTGCAGTAAGGCGGATACTGCTCGATTGGGTTTGTCTGCTTAAAAGAGGTCTTCATAGAGAGGGTTTAACGAAAAAACGTCACAAAAAAGCAACGGGAAAGGAACATGCCAACCTTAAGTTGACGGCTATGGTGATGGACCCAGACCACGGTGGATCCACGGTAGAGACTCTGGGAGCAGGCAGGCTTCGACTTTTGTATGCAGACATTGGATAACCGTTTGCTAAATAGTTGCGTTCTATTGGTACAAAATTAGGATTTGGTTGTAAATTTACTTTACTCGATCTTTATAAAGATCTCAACGTTAAAAATTCGAAAGACTCTATCTGCCACAAAAAGAATACTATGTCGAAGAAACAATTAGAACGTAGCGAAGCTGTCGAGACATCTAAACCGCCCGTAATTAATTGTCATGCCCATGTATTTACATCTGACTATGTGCCGCCACACATAGTCAAAACGTTTATTCCTTCCCCGTTTTATTTAATATTTGGTCTGAATTGGCTGGTGCCGGTTGTTAAGTGGTGGCTTAATAGCGATCATAGTCCCTACAAGTGGGCCTATCAAAGATGGCATATCCTTGTAAGTCAAGCCTTGTATAAGATGAGGATAGCCACAATCCGTTACTTCATATGGGGTGCTGTGAAATTTTGCGTCGGAGTTGTAATTGCTGCCAGTATTTTCTACGAGTTCAAAAAGTGGTATTTCCTCACTTTAAAAAATACAGATAGTACTCTCATCAAACTCGCGATGAAAGTAGCCGATTGGCTGGAATCTGTGGGGATTCTGATTATCACTGACAACTGGTTTCTCAAGGGTATTTTATGGATTCTCTTGTTGACGTTCTTCCCTACCGGTAGGAATTTTCTCTATTTCATTTTGACCAAAACATTTTGGCTTTTCAAACTATTGCCTGGAAAGAAAACACTAGCGTTGGCCGAAAGATATATTAACATAGTCAAGCTAGCCCGCTATAAGGAACAGTCCCTTCTTTTTTCACGGCTTCGAAATCAATATCCTCCGGGGAGTGCTATGGTGGTGCTACCTATGGATATGGAGTTTATGGGAGCAGGGCGCCCCCCTGCTACTTATGAGAAGCAAATGGAAGATCTAGCCAAAATAAAAGCCAATCATAACGAGTATATTCATCCATTTGTGTTTGTAGATCCGCGCAGGACTCATGTCGGGAGTACCGTATTTCTAGACTATGAGATTACTGATGGGCAAGTTAAGCTTAGGGATTGTTTTATAAAGACGTATATTCAGGACAAAAACTTTAGTGGGTTCAAAATTTATCCTGCGCTAGGCTATTATACCTTCGACGAGCGGTTGTTGCCGCTTTGGAAATATGCTGCAGACAACAACCTGCCAATTATGACCCACTGTATTAAAGGAACAATTTTCTACAGAGGGAAAAAGAAAAAAATATGGGACGAGCACCCGGTTTTTGAACAGTATGAGGGAAATCAGGATGATAAACCCCCGATAGACTCTTATTTCAAGCCTTTGCTTTTTCAACAAATTAAGCCGGTCGATGTTCAGGAAATTTTTACCCACCCCATGAATTACGCCTGTCTGTTAAAAAAGGAGTGGCTGGCCAAAATCGTAGCCAATTGTCATGATAAAAACATACACACGCTGTTTGGCTATAACCCACGTAGCGGAACCCTTTCCCAGGGACTTGAGAACCTGAAAATTTGTTTTGGACACTTTGGAGGAGAAGACGAATGGCTCAAACATCATGAACGCGACCGGGATCTTTGGGGGCGACAGCTTATACAATACCCTGACCGAGGCATAGATTTTCTAAAGGATATTCACGGAAAGGTTGACCGAAAGAAAGCTGAAAATTTATGGAAATATGCCGACTGGTATTCGTTGATTTGCAGCCTAATGATCCAGCATCCTAATGTCTATGCGGATGTCAGTTATATTCTGCACGACCCTGCAATCCTCCCCCTTTTACGTCAAACGCTGTCAAATGAAAAACTACGTAGTAAAGTTCTTTACGGTACAGACTACTATGTAGTTCGCAATCATAAGTCGGACAAACAGATGTTGGCAGAAATGATGTGTGGATTATCCGTAGAGGACTTTGATCAAATCGCACGTTATAACCCGAGGGTATTTTTGAACCTACCAGCAGTTCAATGATCAAAACGAAATTTAGTTAGTAAATACAATTGTGTTTTAAATAGGTATAATTTGATGAATTTTAAACAGTTTATTAAATAAGTTACACGCTACTTAACTAGAGGTTGTTTCATTCAAAACGATAATCTTTCATAAGAAGAAAAATGGAAAAGGTTAAATCAGACTCCTTCCAAGACAAGATTAGGGACGCTGCGACACTATGGGAAAAGCTAACTTCTGCGGCAGGATTGGACTTGGAATTTTACGATTCTGACATATTACACGGAACTGGTAGTTTTCAAGGGTTATACTCACATTTGAGAATATCGAAAATACATAGAAATTTTGTGGATGACCTAAAAGAAAATGATATACAGGTCGAATCCTTTTTAAAGGCTTTTCTAAACACACTTCAACCATATGCGCAGATGATGAGTGACATCTGTGCATTTTTTCAGAGGCGGAAAGTTAACGAAACGAATAAAAGTTTGAAGATAGTTTTTGATTTTTCCGAAGTAAATGGGGGCGACTTTAAATTTGATTTAGAGAATTTCCGATCTGTTATCGAAACTATAGAATTGGTGAAAGGAATTGGCACTTATCGACGTTTCAACTCGACGCGTGACTATTATGATTTTTTTAATGAATTCCGAAATGAATCAATAGAATACCCGCTAGATGAAAAAGCTACAAAATGGATATTGACATACGAAAACCATCAGAAATTTGCTGGCTTCGATGAATTTTTATGGCCAGTTACTGAAAGTGAGCATTTAAATGCTCAAATAAATAGACTTGAATCCATTTGGAAGGCAGTAATGAACGCCTGTACCAGAGTAGGCTCTACTGGGCATATATTTAGAGGCATCAACATCGGAAATGGTGATCCTTCGCAAGACGTAAATGGATTCTCGTTAGAAGAACTTTACATACTTGTAGCTGACCGTTGGCCTTCAAACTTTGTAATATACCTGTTTAAAATTATTGAGAACGCGCAATCACTAAATCCCAGTAACCCTCTTGTAGAGCTTGAGTCCCTCGCTGAAAATATTAAACGATTCGTTGATGAACGTTCAGTTCCGAGTGATGAAGTGGAAGACCTCATTAGGAAATTGGAAGACTTACTCAAGCTACCCGTTTGGAGCAGGCGGCACGAACTTTATGCTGTCTGGGTTTTGTCACTTTGCGATGGAATATTGGGAGAATTTCCGGGTTACGTCCTTCACCATCAAGAAGGGAAATTGTTACTTCCGTTCCGCAAGACACATATAGCTTCTTTTGAAACGTCCGAAGGGAAAGTAGAGTTATACTCCGAATCCAAAGAGCCAATTGAAAAA
>CAZAVR010000382.1:0-4592 GCA_964488435.1 uncultured Cytophagales bacterium
AATAGAAGGTGAAAAAGTATGGCTTAACATACACATCAGTGAACGATCGAGACTTTACCAGGTGACTTTCAGTGGAATCAAGAAAGGACAGAGAGAGACGCTTAACGACAAAGTAAAACTGATCAAAGGTCGTGTGATCACGCCTACCATCATCAAAAATACCCAGCTTCTTATCAAGAAGCATTTTATGGATAAAGGCTATCTGAACACTTCCGTCAAGGCCATTCAGATCCCTGACTCTGCCCGTGGACAGGCTACCCTGAACTTCGTGATAGACAGAGGTTCCAAAGTCAAAATTGAAAAGATCAACATTGAAGGGAACCAGGTTTTCAGTGATAAAAAACTAAAGAAAAAACTGAAAGGAACCAAGCAAAAAAGAATAGGCAGGATATTCACGCCTTCAAAATACATCCCCAAAAAGTACGAGGAAGACAAGGAAAAACTGGTCGCTTTTTACCGGAAAAACGGTTATCGTGATGCGGTCATAGAGTTTGATACGGTTAAAAATGACGGTGGCAGTGTCATCCGTATCGATCTGAAAGTGATAGAAGGCCCCAAGTACTATTACCGGAACATCACCTGGAGCGGCAACTACCTCTATACCGACAAGATTCTTGCCGAAAGACTGGGTATCAAAAGAGGGGATGTATACGATCCGGAAGAACTTGAGAAAAAACTGACCGGCATACCTGCCATGGACGTGAGTTCACTTTACATGGATGACGGATACCTGTATTTTAGTATAAATCCTATCGAAAAGGCTATAGAGGGAGATTCTATCGACATAGAACTCAGGTTACGCGAGGGCAAACAAGCCACCATCAACCGTATTTTTGTCAACGGGAATACCAAAACAAGTGATCGTGTGATCCTGCGCGAACTCTATACGCTGCCCGGACAGAAATTCAGCAAAACAGAAATCATAAATACCAATCGCCAGCTGGCACAAATGGGGTATTTTGACCCGGAAAAAATTCAGATCAATCCGATCCCCAACCAGGCCGACGGAACGGTTGATATAGATTTCACTGTCGAAGAGAAACCTAACGATCAGATTGAGCTTTCCGGAGGTTGGGGCGGTTATATCGGATTTGTCGGAACGTTAGGTCTTGTTTTTAACAATTTTTCCCTGCGGAACATTCCCAATAAAAGTACATGGAGGCCTCTGCCTTCAGGTGACGGACAAAAGGTTTCTGTACGTTTCCAGGCGAATGGCAAGCAGTTCCAGACCTACTCCCTGTCCTTTAGTGAACCCTGGCTCGGAGGCAAGAAACCTATTAACTTCGGCGTAGCACTGACAAGGACGGTTTATAGAATTACCAACTTCAACTCTCTGTATACTTCAGGAAGTCTGAATTATCTGGGAGCCTACTACAACAACGGGGTTACGCTATCGCTCGGCCGCAGGCTCAAGGAACCGGACCGCTTCATGCAGCTTATCAACTCGCTTTCATTCCAGCGTTACCGTCTGGATAGTCTTGATCTGTTCAGCTCTGGTTATACCAACGGTATTTCAAACAATATCACCTTCAATACCACGCTTTCCAGAAATACGCTAACGGACTTCCAGTATCCGAGAGGGGGTAATTCCGTGTCGCTCAGTGCGACATTGACGCCGCCTTACAGCCTGCTCAGAACTTCTCAGGTTACCGACAGAACAGATCGTTATCGCTGGGTTGAGTATCACAAATGGATGTTTGACGCGAGCTGGTTTGCCACCATCACCGGAAAACTCGTACTGAATGCCCGCGCTCACCTCGGATTCCTGGGTTCCTATGGTAAACAAGGAGACATCAGTCCGTTCGGCCGCTTTATTGTGGGAGGATCAGGTCTGGCGGGACAAGGTACCTTTACCCTGGCCGACCAGGACATTATTGCCATGAGAGGTTATGAAGACCGGAAAGTCGGACCTTTGAACTCTGGCGGAACGCCCGCCGGCGGTGGTGGTGTCGTGTACTCCAAATATGTCATGGAACTGCGTTATCCCGTTTCACTTAACCCTCAGGCCACCATCTTCCTGCTTACATTCGCAGAAGGCGGCAATAACTTTGGACGCTATAATCAGTACAACCCGTTTGACATCAAAAGATCTGCAGGCGTAGGTGCCAGAATTTTCATGCCGGCCTTTGGGTTACTGGGTATTGACTGGGGGTACGGATTCGACAAGATACAGGGTGCGACACAACGAAGCGGAGGACAGTTTCATTTCACCATCGGACAACAGCTGAGATAATAATATGGAACGCCTTTCGTTATAGTCGTGCAAAAAATTGATATGCTGACATGAAGAAGCGCTTAATTTTACTATTTTTGTCACTTGTTTGCGGGCAGTCTGTACTGGCTCAGAAGTTTGGATATGTGGATATGGAATTCATTACCAGCAAAATGCCGGAATTCCAGAAGGCGCAGCTGGAATTGAATTCGTTTTCAGAAAAATGGGCTAAAGAGATTCAGGATAAGTTTGCCGAGGTTGACAGGATGCAAAGAGCTTACATGGCAGAAGAAGTACTTCTGACCGATGACCTGAGAACAAAACGCCAGAACGAAATAAAGGAAAAGGAGCTGGACGCACGTGAATATAACAGCAAAGTGTTCGGAATGGACGGCATTCTGTTTCAGAAAAAAAAGGAGATCATTAAGCCTGTGCTTGAAAAGGCGCAGAGAGCCCTTGAGAAAGTTTGCGCCAAGAGAAAGCTGAATTTTTTATTTGACAAATCCGGAGACATGATCCTGCTGTATACAGATCCTCAGCACGACTACACAGATTATGTTCTGGAAGAATTAGGCATCGACTTGAAATCCCTGGCGGCGGGCACTCCCCAGACCAATCCGGCTCAAAACACAAATAATACAAATAAAACAACCGGATCTACCGGAAAACCTAAATAAGAATCAGATAAAATGAAAAAAACAATTATTGCGATAGTGGCGGTGATCGCCTCATTCAGCTCTCCTCTCCTGGCTCAGACTCCAACCAAAATTGGCTACACAGATGTGGAGTTCATCATGGGTAAACTCCCGGAAATGAAGAAAATCACCAATGAGGTTACGGTCATGCAGCAGCAGCTGAACAAAACTTATGAAGACAAGGTAAAAGACTACCAAACCAAGGCTGACGAATACCAGAAAACTGGCGCCAACCTGACGGAAGTTATTCGTGCAGACAAAGAAAAAGTTTTGCGCGATCTGGGACAACAGATACAGGAGTTTGAGCGTAACATGCAGAGTTCTTTGCAGACTAAATACCAGCAGCTGGTAACCCCTGTCATGGAAAAAATACACAAGGCGATCACTGAAGTAGGCAAAGAGGGAGGTTATCTGTACATTATCAGCAGCGATGCAGGTCAGGCAGGAAACCCTATATTGCTATACGTAGGATCAGAGGAATACAATGTAACCAACTCTGTATTGAAAAAGCTGGGTGTTGATCCTAATGCAGTGGAAACTCCGGCGGCGGCACCAGCTGCTACCACTCCAGCTGCGAAACCCGCAACCACTCCAGCCAAAAAGCCTTAATCTAAGCTTAGAGAAATAAAATATCAAAAACGGGACCTGAGATGATCATGTCCCGTTTTTGATTTATGAAACCTACCTCAACTGTGAAAAAAGCAGCATAAACTTCCCGGAATAACTTAACTTTGCATGACCTCTAAGATAGAAATCTGCCATACTGACATTCATATTCTGAGAGGATCGATATTTGTGAGGAAACTATTGCTATATAAGATAACGTAATAAAAGATGTTAAATTTTTTTTCAAAGCTTTTTGGGACCAAGTCCGCGCGTGACTTAAAAGATACCAGTCCTTACGTCGGTAAAATCAATGCGGAATTTGAACAGCTGAACCCATTGTCAAATGATGAGTTACGCGCAAAGTCTCAAAATCTCAAAGACCTCATCCAGGAAGGACTTCGGTCGATCGACGATCAGATCGCCTCACTTAAATCAAAAGCAGAGCAGGAAGAAGATGTAGATGCTAAAGAAGGAATTTTCAAGGAAATTGACTCGCTTGAGCTTGACCGCAACAAAGAGCTGGAAAAAATTCTTCTGAATATCCTGCCCGTTGCCTTCGCTATAGTAAAAGAAACAGCCCGGAGGTTTAAAGAGAATGAATATCTGGAAGTGACAGCCAATCATTTTGACCGGGAACTGGCGACCAAAAAAAACCATATAACCATCAACGGCGACAAGGCGCAGTGGAATTCGACCTGGAACGTCATCGGTCATCCCATCAAATGGGAAATGGTACATTACGACGTACAGCTCATCGGGGGCGTGGTACTCCATCAGGGGAAGATTGCCGAAATGGCAACCGGGGAGGGGAAAACACTGGTAGCTACTTTACCAGCCTTTCTGAATGCACTCGCCGGCCTCGGGGTTCATATTGTAACCGTGAACGACTACCTTGCCAAACGCGATGCCGAATGGAACGCGCCGCTCTTTGAATTTCACGGCATCAGCGTAGACTGTATTGACAGGCATGAGCCCAATACGATCTCCCGCAGAAATGCCTACAAGGCCGGGATCACTTACGGCACAAACAACGAATTCGGTTTTGACTATCTCCGTGACAATATGTCGCGTAATACGGA
>CAZAVR010000383.1:0-4590 GCA_964488435.1 uncultured Cytophagales bacterium
AGATTCATGTCTGGAAGCAGCAGATGATTCGCTCAATCAATATAAAATACCAGATCACATGGATTTTGGCCTGATGATGAAGGCCCTTGAAAAAGTATGGTATCGAACCGGAGATGCACGATATGCGGCGTATATCAAGAAAGAAATTGACACACAAATCAAAAAGATTGATTTGCGGGAGACAACCGGCAATGCAGAATCTGCTGCCGAAAATCTGGCTCTGGGGCAGTTTTTCCTCTCGTTTTCTCAACTTCAGATACCAGCCGGAGACAAAACAAAGTACCTGAAAGCAGTGGCTGACTTATGGGGCCGGGTGAAAAATCAGTCGCCTGCGAGCAAAGGGGGATTCCTATATGGTAAACAGCACTCTTACAGGATGCTGTTTGAGGAACTTCTTATGACAGGACCTTTTATAGGTGAATATAGTACGCTGTCAGGGAAGCCGGAATATCTTGACTTTATCGCCGATCAGTTCGATTTCGTCGAGAAACATGGAAAGGATCCCGGCTCTGGATGGATCCGGGAAGCCTTCGATGAAAAACAAGGTCATGAAGCAACATTTTTCAGCAGCTCTGTCACCGGGCTTTATGTTTTGGCATTGACCGAGGTTTTGCAGTACTTCCCAGAAAATCATCCAAAAAGATCGTCGCTAATACAGTATCTTCAATCCACAGCCGCAGTTATCGAAAAACAACAGGATCACAAATCAGGACTATGGAACGAGATAACTTTAGCCGGCCCCCTTCCCCGAAATTTCGAGATCTCGGCCTCTGCCATGTTCATTTATGCCCTGGCCAGGGGTGTACGGATGGGATACCTTCCTGCGCGCTGTTTATCAACAGCTCAAAAAGGCTTCGCGGGGATCTTCAACTCGATGAACACCACTGAAAAAACTTCGGTTTACAAGTTGCTGACCGCAGGCTCACCAAAAACTGCAGCAGCCCTTATCTTTGCTGCTACAGAAATGGAAATCGCCGGTGAAAGTAAAACCGGGGCGGGCAAACGTGTAGGATTAGATTATTATTTCAACAGAGAGTTCAGGAAGGGGAAAGACAATATTCCCGAACAATTTCACTACACCTGGGAAGATCGTCTGTATTCGGGATTTTATTGGTGGGGGCATATTTTCAGAGATCTCGATGCAGATATCACTTCAATTACTGAAGCACCCACCCGTGAAAACCTCCAAAAGCTTTCAGTTTACATCATAGCAGATCCGGATACACCGAAGGAAACAGAAAAACCAAACTATATCCGTAAACTGCATATTGAGGCCATTGAATCCTGGGTAAAACAAGGCGGCACACTCATCCTTATGGCCAACGATACAGCCAATTGTGAGATATCGAACTTCAACAAGCTTGCACAGGTATTTGGGGTCAGGTTCACCGACAAAAACAGAAACATTGTCCAGGGAAAACAATATGAACAAGGTAAGCTCGAAATACCTGAAGGCAATCCTGTATTCAAAAAAACGCGCAGTATATATATCAAAGACCTCTCCATCCTGGCCTTAGAAGGGGGTGCCAGGCCGCTGCTTACCGACAAAGGGGATGTCATCATGAGCATCACTAAATACGGAAAAGGAAGGGTATTCGCGGTGGGTGACCCCTGGCTTTATAATGAATATGTCGATGGACGCCTGATCGGCAACGATTATCAGAACTTCCTGGCCGCCAAAGAATTGGCTATTTGGTCGCTCAGCCCCCCCAGGACGCCGGCTCCAAAGTAACTCATTTGAAATTTTTTGCTTCTTTTATCAGAGACTTGTAAGTAGCCGTTTCCAGACATTTTTTGTAGTATGATCGCGCAAGATCTTTTTTCCCTGCCCGGTTGGCAATACGGGCAAGCCCTGCGTATGCCATGGCCGGGTACTCGTTTGTAAATTGCTCATCCGATGCCGACTTTGTTGCTTCGAGGTATTCCTTCTGGGCCATACCGTCATTCTTTTTGTCATTTTCATACAGCATAGCCTGAAAGGTATGGACAGCCACAGGATAAAAACCTGAAGTCTTCTTCCTGAGCTTCTGAAGCATACGTTCAGCCTCGCTGTATTTACCGTTGGCCAGCAATGTTTCGGTATGAAGCATCTGATAAACAGAATTGGCCGGATACCAGCTATTCAGTTTGCTGGTGTAGGCCAAAGCTATGTCCGGACGAGATTGATACTGCAGGTAGATTCTTGATATAAAAAAACTGGCCTCGGCTTTTGTAACCAGCCCCTTTTGAGTAGCCAAATCAAGCTGTTTGAGCCCAAGCGCCTTATCACCCGATTTAAAAAAATAGATAAGCGGCTTTGATATCGGATTATCTTCAGGATACTGGATCACATAAAAATTATAAATCCCTGAAGTGAAGTAAAAATCGGGGTTGGTTCCCATAAACTTCATCCCTCCCACTAATCCATAATAAGCCTTCTTCGCTTCCGTTACCGCTTTCACTACGTGTCCCTGGTAGTTATACATCATGGCAAGGTATCCATGCGAGGCCATCTTAAAAAACAACACTTCGGGATCCTTGCTGTCCTTCCCGTAATGCTTTTCTACGGAAGCGATGCACTTGTTCAGTGTAGTGACGTACTCTCCCATTTTGGCTTTATTTTCCTGAATAGGCAGATACTGCCAATACATGGAAAAAGCTACCATCAGATGTCCGATGGGATGATCAGGAAATTTTGCCTTTACCTGGTTTATCACTTTTTCGCCATCTTCAAACTCAAGATTATATATATTGTCAATCCCTTCTCTTACCATGGCAATCGCTTCCGGATCTTTGAGTAACTGAGCATGGGTTCCGGGCGAAGCGGAGAGAATAAATATTAAAGCAAGATACTTTTTCATAGCTGGTGACAAACATTTTACAAAATCAGGCCCGAGGATTCTCATCTTCAAGAGATCGGCTCAGCTTCTCCTACCGGCCAGCTTAAAAAGAACGTAGCTGATCAGAAATCCGGCCACACCTGAAGCAACAGCCAAAACCGTGCCACCCGTAAAATACTGAACAAAATTGTAATGTATAGCCTCTAGTGTCAGGCTTTCCCAGGAATCAAAGGTGACCTGTGTCGACGGCACAAATAACCCGCCGACCTTGTAACTGGCATAAATAATCAGGGGAATCATTGGAGGAAGGCTGATATTGGCCGCGGCCACAAACAGCACCTTATTCATCCGAAATGCAATCGCCAGGGGAATACCTACCAATAACTGGAACCCCCAGATAGGTACAATTCCCATAAAAAACCCAAAGCCTATGGAAGACGCCTTGGTCAATGTACTTTCTCCCTCCTTGAAAAGCTCAGCTTTGATCAAATTCCAAAAGCCCACCTTTACTACTCTATCGACAATCCTTTTTGGAAGATAATAAAGTAGCGTCAGGATAAAAAACCATGTATTCAGTAAACTAATACGTGTAAAATCCTTAAAGGGCCTGAAATGTGTCACGCGCTCAGTGGGATCATAAATCACACGTATATTGACCGGACGGACCTGCACACCCTTCCATGCCATTTTGACTATTACCTCGATTTCTGTTTCAAACTTTACTGTAAAAAGTTTAATCCCGCTAAGTGGTTTCAGTGGGTACAAACGAAAACCTGTCTGTGTGTCCGGCAAGGAAATACCCGTCTCTACCCAATACCAGAAATTTGAAAATTTATTCCCAAATGAACTCTTGGCGGGCACTCCTTCCTGGCCCATATCGCGTGACCCCATCAGTAAAACGCCAGGTGTCAGCTTCGACTCAGACACAAAAACGGGAATATCGTCAGGAACATGCTGTCCGTCAGAGTCTATGGTGAGTGCATAGCTAAAGTTTCTTTGCTTAGCCTCCGCAAAACCTCTCCGCAGTGCCCATCCCTTTCCACGATTGGGAGTATGCCCCAACACAGTTATTCGATTTCCATATTGTGAGAGAATCTCCGCGGTTTCGTCTGTGGAGCCGTCATTGACTACGATGATGTCATTTCCATCGCTATATTTCAATACCCCATCAAGCACGCGACTGAGGGTTCCGGCATTATTATACGTGGAGATGACGACACAACAGTTGATTTGACTTAACATGAAACGAAATGGTATGAAACAACAAACCGGATGGTTCGACAAAGTAATCCTGGATCCAATAACCCTACCCTATTTGGGCAGGGACACATAATCAGCAGAAAGTTTTAAAAAAACACCTCCCTCACACGAGCCGCTCGCCTGTACAGTGATCGTTTCGTCCTCTGAAATACGCAATGAAAACTCAAGATCTTGGTTTACATCCGGATCTATAACTTTCAGGAATTTGCATTGCCGGAGCTGAGTGATCCGAAGTTCCCTGCCCAGATATCCCTCCAGGATCTCTCTGACCATCTGAATCTGCACAACGCCCGGTGTCACCGGACGGCCAGGAAAATGCCCGGCGTAGAGAGCATGGTCTCTCTTTATCCTAACTTGCACATTCAAATGTCCCTCGCGCACTTCGCTGTTTATTATCCGATAAAAAAGACCTTCTAACATCATAGAGGAATCAGAAATCATTAAAAAGGCGCTCACTCACCGGAGCATTGATTTTCTCGTTATAAAACTTCATAACGTTCTTATCACCGGA
>CAZAVR010000384.1:0-4584 GCA_964488435.1 uncultured Cytophagales bacterium
GTGGTGGCCTGTCATGTTAGGCGGGACATTGATATTTGATACGGTTGATGTTGGGGCTCAGGATGTCCGGCGTACCGGTAAACCCTCGTCGGTACAATCGAAGGAGGCCGTCAGAACCTACAATTTTCCAAGGTATATAGAAAGGGTTGTTCACGTCCCTAGAAAGGAGGACGTTTGGGTGTTCGTTTTGGCCGGGCAGTCGAATATGGCCGGGAGGGGCAATGTGGAGCCTTCGGACACTATTCCCGACCGACGTATTCTTTCCGTTAATGCGGCCGGTGAACTGGTTGTAGCCAAGGCACCGCTTCATTTTTATGAAAAAGGGCATGATGGACTGGATTGTGGTATTTCTTTTGCCCGTACACTTCTACCTCATGTCCCTGAACATGTTAGTCTGCTGATTATTCCAGCTGCTGTGGGAGGAAGTTCCATAGGGCAGTGGATTGGCGATTCCATTCACCGGAAGGTCAGATTACTTAGTAATTTTTATAAGCAGACGGATATAGGGAAGAAATACGGCCAGGTCAAAGGAATTCTGTGGCATCAGGGCGAAAACGATGCCATAGAAGAGAATCGTGCCTATCATCAGCAGAGCATGGGTATGCTTTTCGGCAAATTCAGAAAGCATATAGGCGATCCCGCATTACCCGTGATGGTGGGGGAGTTGGGGCCATTTCTGGCGTTACAACCCGAAAAGGAGGAGTATGCGAAGATCAATCTTGCCATGAAGCGTTATACGGAGCAGGACTCAAACGCGCATTGGGTGTCCACAAAGGGATTGATACATAAAGGGGACGGGATTCATTTTGATTCCCCGTCGTTGCGGGAAATGGGCAGGCGCTATGCCGAAGCCTATCTCAGGCATGTTCAAATAAAAAAATAATCAGTAAGGAGCCCGCTGAGACGATTTTGACTAAATAGTTTTATACATAAGAAGTCTAAGAGCGGCAATTATTGATTATTCGCCTGCCGGGTTTCCAACACACTCACCAGGAGGGCTGCGATAATAAAAATGATGCCTGTTACGAGCTGCCAGGTCAGCTTTTCTCCCCAGATAATCACCGCGATCCCGACGGCCACAACAGGTTCGAGTGCGCCCAGTACGGCTGTAGGCGTAGAGCCGATCAATGGAATAGCTATTACCATCATCAAAACTGAGAAAACGGTAGTAACCAGAGAAAAACCGCCTATAAAGGCCACCCAGTGGCTCGATGGCAACAACAGACCGTCTCCGGATATCGGGGCTTTAAAAAGGTAAAACAGCGCAGAGAAAAGCAGGGAGTAGCAGGTAAGAGAAGTTCCTCTGACTTCGAGTTTTCCCTTGTTTACCATCACGATATAGAGGGCATAGGAAAGAGAGCCGAGTAAAACGACGGCGATACCCACAAAGTTGAATTCCATCGAGTGTTCTTCCCAACTCATACTGAATACCCCCAGTGTGGCCAGTAGTATAGACAGTTTGGTCAGTCCGGTAATCCTTTCGCCAAAACCGATCGAGAGGATGAGTGCGACAATCATCGGGTACGTATAGATAAGGGTGGAGGCAACACCTACTGACATCAGGTCATATCCCAGGAACATAAACTCAGAAGAAAGTGCATAAAATATCCCCATAATGGCTAACTTTTTAATGTCATTCTTCCCTATTTTGAGTGACTGACCACGGCTCCACATAAAAAGAGCGATCATAACTCCTCCCATGAAAAACCGGTATAAGAGCAGCGTGTCCATGCCTATGCCAGCCTGTTTGGCGGGCATGACAAACAAGGGAATTAATCCAAAAGAAATAGCCGACAAAGCCGCCGCAAAATGGCCTTTAATTTTCTGTGATTGCATAGGCATACAAAAGTAAGCCGAAATGAATTTTCATTTACTCCGAAGCTCCGGATAATTGGATGAGTTCCTCCTTTTCTTTTTTGGAACCTGTGGATGCCTTTCGCAGCATGGCCAGCGCCAGAATCGCCAGCACGAAAATAGTCGTAAAAAGCGTGGTAGCATTGTCTCCCTGGAAAAGCCCGATAAAAGCAGCCACGATGGCACCTACCCCCATCCTCAGGGCGCCGCCCAAAGCCGAGGCAGCCCCGGCCGTATCCGTAAACGGCGCCAGAGATGCGGCTGTGGCATTGGGATTAATAAGCCCCGTCAGGAAGAGTGTTACAAATATGCTTAAACATAGCCATGGGTAAGGAATTTGGGGGTACAGATAGACCGTGACCAGGGATATAGCCGTGACAACCACGAGAACCACAGATGCGACGTCGGCTATTTTTATGTAATAAATATAACGGGTCAGCAGACCGTTGAGATAACTCCCCGAGATAAGCCCGGCTGCATTGATAGCGAAGAGAATAGAAAAGGTGGCTTTGTCCAGTTTGTGAAAAGTGAGAAAGATAAAGGAAGCTGAGGACACATAAGCGAATATGATGGACACCGCGATACTGCTGGCCAACGTGTAATAAAGGAAAGTACGGTTGTATAGAATATCCCTATAGCCGCGTGCCACCTTGCCGACCTTGAGCTTGTTGTGATGCATGAACCGACTCGTTTCAGGCAGCGTAAAATAGATTAATGCTATTATTGACGAGGAGAAAAGTGTCAGGAAATAGAAGATATAATTCCAGTGCAGCTTGTCGACGAACAGGCTTCCGATACTCGGAGCAATCAGCGGAGCCACACCCATTACCAACATAATGGAGGAGAATGCCTTCGCACGTTTGTCGACTTCATAGACGTCGCTGATGATGGCGTTGGAGGCAACCATACCGACACAACCGCCGAATGCCTGAAGCAGACGCATGCTGATCATGGTGCCCAGATCTGGAGACAGGGCACACCCGAGCGAACCTATGGCATAAATGGATAGTCCGACAATCAGCGGCTTTTTTCGGCCATATTTGTCCACTATCGGGCCGTAAATGAGCTGGCCTACTGCGATACCGGCAAAGTAGGAGGTCAGCGTGAAGGCCACATGTTTTTCATCCGTACCGAACTGGGCAGCGATCCCGCTGAAAGCCGGGAGATACATGTCTATGGAAAAAGGTCCGAGTGCAGCAAGAATGCCTAAGAAAATGATCAGGTATGTTTTATTAAGTGTAGTCTGTGTCATCGAATAATTGAGAATGAAATCATCTGTAATATCAACAAACTGGATTTTTTTTTGTTCAGATGAAGACGGAAATATCTTATAGTTTGTGTACTTTTTTTGGCCGGGTGAGGATTGACAAAGCAGGGTAGTTGCCTCGCTTTTGTTTTTAGTTGATAGGGATTTATAGAAATATTTTTATATTTGCAACAATGTTGCAAATATAAAAACCGATAGAGAATGAAGTCAAAGAGTTTTGATGTATTGGGTGTGCTGTCTGCTTCCCTGTGTGTATTGCATTGCCTGGCGTTTCCCTTGTTGTTTGTGTTTCCGGTTCCGGGTGGTCACGGCGCCTGGATTGATCTCGCGTTTTTAGGATTGAGTACCCTGGCTGTCGTGAGGGTAAGCCGGGGATCGACACGTAGCTTTATAAAGTACTTGTTGTTGGCAGGGTTGGGAATGACGGCGACTTTTGTTGCCTTGGATATATGGCTTCATATACACACCTATCTCAATTATTTAGGCGCCGGGACATTGATTGTCGCTCATTTGATTAATTTTCGGGATCATAAGCACTAAAACAGCACTGACGGAATGCAAACAGTGCGTTCCGCATTCCGCCAGTGCTATTCCCAGTCCCGGTCTTTTGGTTCAGCTTTGGTTTTTAAGCGAAGCCATATTAATCACGAAGCGGTATTTTACATCGCCTTTCAGTAGCCGCTCATAAGCAGTGTTGATCTCCTGCATACGGATAAGCTCAATATCTGATGTGATATTGTGGACTCCACAAAAATCAAGCATTTCCTGAGTTTCAGCGATACTTCCGATGGTAGAACCTGCAAAATTCCTGCGTCCGGGGATCAGGCTGAAAGCAGCTACCGGAAGCGGATGCTCAGGTGCGCCTACGAGTGTCAGCGTGCCATCTACTTTTAACAGCCTGAGATATGCATTGATATCATGCTGAGCGGATACACAATCCAGTACGAAATGAAGCGTGTTGGCATTTGCCTTCATTTGTTGTTTGTCCGTCGACAGGATCACTTCGTCAGCTCCGAGTCGTTGTGCGTCTTCTACTTTTGAGGGCGAGGTAGTGATAACGACCACATACGCCCCCAATGCTTTGGCAAGTTTTACACCCATGTGGCCCAATCCGCCTATGCCTACAATACCGATTTTCGTTCCCGGGCCTACCTTCCAGTGCTTCAATGGCGACCACGTAGTTACGCCCGCACATAACAATGGGGCTGCTGCCGCCGGATCCAGATTTTCGGGCACACGCAGTACAAAGTCCTCATCTACAACGATACGTTCGGAATATCCGCCGAAGGTTTGTTTATTGAGATATTTTTCGTGGCCATTATAAGTCATTACATTGCCATTTTCACAGTACTGCTCGCTTCCTTTTTGACATTGTTCACAAGTACGGCAACTATCCACCATGCAACCCACGGCTGCCAGATCGCCCACTTTGAATTTGCTCACACCATTTCCGATGTTTGAGA
>CAZAVR010000385.1:0-748 GCA_964488435.1 uncultured Cytophagales bacterium
GGCAACTCTACTTGTCGTCATGGCTTTAAGTGTTTAAAAGTACATATATATATAACATCTGTCCTTACCTTATCGTTACGCTGCACCGTACCCAGATTAAAAACAGTATGATTACTTACAAATATAGTATAAAAAACTATCTTTGCAACCCTTTGACCTTACCAGTCAGGTTTTGGTTTAATGGATTATTAATTTAACGAATAAGATTTTATATAAGTATATCAGGATATGAGTAAAGGATTGCCAACGCGCAGTGAAAACTATTCAGAATGGTACAATGAGCTTGTCAAGCGGGCTGATCTTGCCGAAAACTCTGCCATCCGGGGCTGCATGGTCATCAAACCATACGGCTTCAGTATATGGGAAAAAATGCAAAGGGCACTGGACGATATGTTTAAAGAAACAGGACATTCTAATGCCTACTTCCCTCTGTTCATACCGAAGTCATACCTGAGCAAAGAAGCCAGTCACGTGGAAGGTTTTGCGAAAGAATGTGCGGTAGTAACGCATTATCGCCTGAAAAACGACCCGGACGGTAAAGGTGTAATAGTCGACCCCGACGCGAAACTGGAAGAAGAACTTATCGTGCGACCCACCTCGGAAACAGTGATCTGGAGTTCGTACAAAAACTGGATTCAATCTTACAGGGA
The DNA here is from genome assembly GCA_964488435.1 of uncultured Cytophagales bacterium. Classification (GTDB taxonomy): domain Bacteria; phylum Bacteroidota; class Bacteroidia; order Cytophagales; family Spirosomataceae; genus JBEBSO01. The sequence continues at coordinate 651 of CAZAVR010000385.1, forward strand.
TCTCCCTCTCCTGATCAATCAGTGGGCAAATGTCGTCCGCTGGGAAATGAGGACGAGACTGTTTCTGAGAACCGCCGAATTCCTGTGGCAGGAAGGTC
>CAZAVR010000385.1:758-4576 GCA_964488435.1 uncultured Cytophagales bacterium
GCTGGACGTCTATGCCACATTCGCTGAAGAATTCATGGCAGTTCCTGTTATCAGGGGTGTAAAAACGCCGAGCGAACGTTTTGCCGGAGCCGTAGATACGTATTGTATAGAGGCGCTGATGCAAGACGGAAAGGCCCTCCAGGCGGGCACCTCTCACTTCCTGGGCCAGAACTTCGCGAAGGCATTTGACGTAACTTTCCAGGATAAAACAGGCAAATTAGATCATGTCTGGGGCACCTCATGGGGTGTCAGCACCAGGTTAATGGGGGCTCTGATCATGGCACATTCGGACGATGCGGGCCTCGTATTACCACCCAAACTCGCGCCAATTCAAGTCGTCATTGTACCTATTTACAGAACTGACGAACAGCTGGAGCAAATTACTGCCAAAGTGAACGAAATTCGTGCAGAGTTAAAGAAAGCAGGTGTCAGTGTAAAATACGATGACAGCGACGCCAATAAGCCTGGATGGAAATTTGCAGAATATGAATTGAGAGGAGTTCCGGTAAGGCTGGCCATCGGCGGCAGAGACCTTGAGAATGGGACCGTTGAGGTCGCGAGAAGGGATACCAAAACCAAAGAAACTGTATCGCTTGAAGGCATATCCCAACACATTTTGAACCTTCTTGAAGATATTCAGACGAGCATTTATAACAAAGCTTTGCTTTTCAGAACTGAAAACACCCATCGTGTGGACACTTATGAAGCGTTTAAACAATTATTAGATACCAAAGGAGGATTCGTGCTGGCACACTGGGATGGAACTCCCGAAACGGAGGAAAAAATCAAAGAAGAAACAAAAGCCACGATCAGGTGTATCCCACTTGATGCGGAAGAGGAACCCGGCATTTGTATCTATTCCGGCAAACCTTCGGATAAACGCGTAGTTTTCGCCAAAGCATATTAGCAAAAAAGAGCTGACAGGGCTCATAAAGCACGCCTACCCATCGCTTTCTGAGCCTTTTCTTTTACACCAGATTCAGAGGTCTTCTCCGTTCTTTACCGGCCGGAACTCTCGAAGGATTCCCGTCTTCCTTTCAACATCACAATAAGAAAGGCCAAAGCACCTACAAACAGGGTAAGGATCATTTGCGAGCCATGAATAAACGTAGCCAGGGTGATCCCGTCCTTTTGTGACAATCCATACAGCACCATCACATTGCCAACGAGGAGATGATAGACTCCAATGCCGCCCTGCGCCGGCACCACCATACCCAGAGCCCCTATCACCAGTACCGTAAGACCAGCTTTCCAGCCCAGTTCGCTCGTCTCCGGAATACAGAAAAACAGCACATAAGAGGCATAAAAGTACCCTATCCAGATAAGTGAAGTGGACAAAATAAACAAACCCGGATTTCTCAGTTTTCGTATACTCAAAAGACCTTCCAGCATGCCCTCAATAAAAACGACTGCTCTCTTAGCCAGGGCATTGCTTTCGAGCCGGCTTCTGAAAGCCTGATTATTCCACAACCACCATACCAAAAATATACCTGCGAGAAGAACAACCCCAGCAGCTGATAAAATCCATACGCTTCCGCCCTTAGGCAGCCTGCTTCCTATAAGTTCCTCAAAAAAGCCACTGAGCCGCTCAAACTCTACAAAGAAATTAAGAGCGATAAGGAAAAGGAGCACGATCACGTCAAAAATCCGTTCTGCTACCACCGTACCGAATCCTTCATTCACGGGAACTCTGTCGAGTTTAAAAAGTGTCCCCGCCCTGGTCACCTCTCCCATCCTTGGGAAAATATAATTGGCGAAGTACCCTGTAAGTACCGCCACAAAACTGTTAGAAAGTCCCGGCTTATTACCCAGCGGCTCCAATAACATCTGCCATCTCCAGGCCCTCATCAAATGAGAAAAAAGCAGTACAGCAAAGGAAAAAAACAACCACCCCCGGTCAGCGTCTTTCAGCCTGTCAAACATAGCGTTGAGGTCAATGTCTTTAAAAACAAACCAAAGAAGCAAAACAGCTAAGAGGAGAGGTATTGCGTAACGAAATATTTTTGCCATGCCATCAGTTTTTATAATCCGGGAAAAGCTTCTGCAAAAAAAGCATTATGCCACTAAAATCCTATTTTAGGATATTCCCTGCGCATAAAAAAACCCTTCCAGTGAACCAGAAGGGTTTTTTATACATTAAAAAATGCTTATTGTACAATGAACTTACCTTTCATTATAGCATAATGTCCAGGGAAGCTGCAAATAAAATCATAAGTCCCTTTTTTAGGTGCCGTAAACTCAATCGTGGTGCTCTCTCCACCACCAACAAGTTTGGTATGTGCAATAATACTTGCTGCTTCGCTTTTAGGAATATATTCCGTATCACGAGCCTGCGCAGCTTTTGAACCAAAAGCTGCCACGTCAGTACCTTCTTTCAAAAGAACAAAATTATGGCCCATGGCTGCTTTCGCAAGTTTCCCGCTATGTACAAGCGTCAACTTAATTTTGGCTCCGGCCTTTACTTTTAATTCTTTCTTATCGAATTGCATGGCATCAGTACCAGTCAGAGTGATCGCCGTCTGAGCAGAAACACTTGAAAAAATGCCGCAAAAAACAAACAAAACTGCAGCGATGAATAAGCGGGTCTTTAACATTGGATTAAGAATTAAATTAAGAATCGATTGCGAAATAACACATAGAACATTTAAAAAGCAAAACTATTTAATAGACTGAGATGAAATGATAAAGTTTAACCGCTGATGCTATTTTTTGCAACTATTTTTTATCCGCGAACCGAATCCGCATCGTAAATCTGTTGTACGATGAGAAGTTACCCAACCCTCCTTCTATATTCGTATATATAATACCAGGCTCTACGAACGGATTGTCGTCGCCGTCTCCGGAGGCAGACATGGCTCTGTGATAATCATAGTAGGATTTACTGGCGTGAAAAAGTTCCAGATCTATGTAATTGACCCGCCGGTAGTACCGCGGGTAAGCAGTGGACCCACTCGTTATTCCCGTAAAATTAGTCAGCGAAAACCGGACTTCCTCGTTGCTGATTGCGAGCCCGTCCCTGTTGATATCCGACTGAAGATCGCTCGTCAGCTTTTGGGTGTAACTGTGTTCCTGTCTGACTACCCGACCGTTTCGGTCAAGCTGCTCCATGCCGTCTGCAATGTTGACTGAGCTGCGTGTACGGTAATAGTTTCTCATCCCGGGCAAGTCCTTCCAGGAGAACCTGAAGCTCAGCAATGAATCAGGAGGGTAGTCTGAAAAAGACCCTCTGCGAACGGTGATGGTGTCTATCATATAGGAGGAAATGACAATCGTCTCCCGGGGCACCGTCGTAGTGGCATGCACTTCTCTTTTCTCGTCTTTCACACGTAAAGTGTAAGTATGACCGGGTACGATAGGCAATGTACTTGCTGCTGCACTATACAGATTGTTCACCGGATCGAAGATAAGCTGAATAGTGCGGGTGCCATCCGACAGGGTAACTTTTGCATTTTCTATGATCTTTCCAGTACCGTCGGGGTTATCTATCCCGAAAACCGGCACCGACTCGGTTACTATTGCATACAATGTTGTGTCCTGAGGAGAAATATAAGCATGTACCACGAGCTTCGATACCACCGAAGGCAGCTTTGACTGCGGAACCGTCCCCACCAATGACTCGCACGAAAGAATAAAAGAGGCGACGGAAAACAGCAACAAAAAATCCAGGTATCCCCGATACGAGACTTGCCTTTTAAAAAACATTTTCAGATATGTCAAAACCTCTCTCATCCCTTCAAAACTTAAAATTATAACTGACGGACGGAATAATGGGGAAGATAGAATAACGTTTCAGTACATTCTGGTACTGACCACTATTT
>CAZAVR010000386.1:0-4566 GCA_964488435.1 uncultured Cytophagales bacterium
AGATACAGTGATGATCACATGGGATATTTTTGTAGAAAAAGGAAAGAAGATTGGATTGAAAGAGGGACGGATAGAAGGTGGTCTGGAAAACACAGAAAAGATCGTCCGTAACCTGGTGAGGTTATCCGGGCTTTCCAATGAACAAATTGCCTCGGCAGCGGAGGTGACGGTTGACTACATAGCCAAGATCCGCGAGGCGGTCAAAAGTGAAACAACTTCTAATCAATAGATCTAGAGAAAGAAGGCCACAAATCCACCGGTCGGTCCACCGCTCATACCACTAATTCGTGCATTCGTGGCCTCCTTAAATTTATCACCAAATTGAGGCAAATCCCGCCAGGGCAAACGCCTCCCTACTTACTCCATGCCGTCTCATACAAAACAGCCCCCGCGTTATTAATAGCTTTCATACTCAACTTGCTGTCGCTCATGGCAATATACATAAACCCATTCTCCGACGCCTGAAAACGGCTGTAGGGAATATCTTTTGAGACATCCGAAAGCTTCGAACCGGCTCCGGATATAAACTGATGGGTAAACCGCCCCTGCGGTTTCAGGTGTTGCAGGGAATGCTCGTGACCAGACAGGTATACGTCCACCTTGTGTTTTTCAAATACTCCTTCCAGCACTTTTCTTACAGCCAGCGTATCGTAATTGTTGATACGCGGACCTACCGTATAAGCCGGATGATGCCCCACTGCTATTTTCCATTTTACATCCGGAGAGGCATTTTCAAGCGTGATATTTAACCACTTCATTTGCTGATCCCGCTGCTCCTGGTGTTCGTCCCGGGTCAGGTGATTGGTATCCAGCATCAGAAACAATACTTTGCCTTTTCCCTTCCCGAGCGACTGCTCCATAGAATAGTACCGGGCCGGCATCTTCCAGCGCCTGCTGATCGACGAATACCGAATCTGCGCATCCGGGTCTTCACCATAGTCATGATTCCCCAGAATAGAATACCAGTCGCACTGCAGCGAATGAGCGGTATACACATTTTCAAATGAGAAATGCCACAATGGATCATGTTCACTGACCACTCCTTTAGGATAGATGTTATCTCCTGTGGACACAATGAATTGATTCTTGTTACTGGCAGCCCATTTCCCCATCTGTTGACCAACTTCTACCTGTTGGTACTCTCCGTTACGCCCCCAGTCGCCTACGGCTATAAAATGCAGGTCATATTTATCATCTGCCAGATGCCCTGAGGCTATGTCTTCACTTTCGATATGGGTTACCTGCTGTCCGGACAACAGTTCGAGCGGGCCCAGCAACGGAACCCCTACGGAGGCTTTTACAAAATCTCTGCGTTTCATGTATGCTGATTAAAAGCTTAGTTACTACCTGATCATACGTCAGAATTTCCAATATATACTACCGGGAACAGCGCTTCTTTTGCCGGGATGAATCTGGAGCAGCTAATTTCCTACTTGCCATCCATGCCAACGCCAGTCCTGAGTAACCGGGATCAATCAAGCTCCCACAAAGACATAAACATTTGAATAACAATGCGTTGACACTTAAATAGACAGAACATAAAAGAAGCAAAAATCTGGAAATAGAAAAGAAAATTGACCTGATCCACCCAAAGTAGTTTTTCCAGACAAAAAGCTTTCCTTATAAAAGTACTAAGCTATTTCACAAACCTTAACACTCAACAAGTCCTTCTATATGCTTCCTGTTTTTAGAACAATACTTCTCTTGACCTTCACCTCTACGTGGCTGGGGGCACAGGTCCCTGCTGAAGATGTCAGACATTTCAAAGTCTATTATGAAAAAGGGCGGTTTGCCGGATGGCCGGCCAATACCGGTATCTGGATTTGGGGTAATGAGATTCTTACCGGTTTCTCCATCGGTTATCATAAACAGTCTCAGACGAGCCTGCATTATATAGATCTGCAACAACCAGAAATCCATGTACTTTCAAGGAGCAAGGATGGCGGAGAAACATGGAATACAGAGGATCCCGCAAAAAATGGAAATCTCGTATTTGAAACCGAGTTCGGGACGCAGCGTACAGATGTACCATTGCCAAAACCGCAAAAGTTAACACGTCCCATCAATTTTAAAGATCCGAATCTGGCTTTCATTGTACGTTTCGGAGGAAAGAAAGAGAAAAAATCTTATTTCTGGACATCCACCGATCGGGGAAAAAGCTGGAGTATGCCTTCCCAACTACCTGATTTTGGAATGACAGGCCTGGAAGCCCGTACAGACTATATCGTAAATTCCGGGAATGAATGTATGCTGTTCATTACGGCAAGTAAGTCTAACGGGAAAGAGGGAAAAGTCATTTGTGTTAAAACAACTGACGGCGGCTTGAACTGGTCGCTCGTGGCTCCCATTGGTGGAGAACCGGAGGGATTTGCCATCATGCCCGCATCGGCCAGGATTTCAAAACGGGAGTTACTAGTAACCATCCGCAACCGTGAAAATGGCCATGACTTCATCAGCACCTACCATTCCAAAGATGCAGGAAAATCTTGGCATCAGCTGGAAAACGCAGTGGATGATACCGGAAAAGGCGGAAGTCCGCCCGCTATGATCAGACTGAAAGACGGACGTATTTGCATGGTGTATGCCTATCGCTCCGACCCGTCAACAGGAAAGAACGGTGCCATATTGGCCAAACTCAGCTCCGACCACGGAAAAACATGGAGTGAGCCGTATATCCTCAGGAATGATGGGGCCGCAAGGGACATTGGATATCCGAAGATCATACAACGCCCGGATGGAAATGTAGTGGCGGTTTACTACTTTACAGATAAAGAAACGGGACCGGAACGCTACATCGCTGCCACCGTCTGGAAAGTACCGGGAGTTAAATAGATAGCAGTCAGCCCAGCGCTTCTACTACGCGCTTCGACTGCCACGCGCTCAGCATGACAATGACAGGAAAAGTGCACCACTTTGTGCGATCGCAAAATCAATGTGATAAGCCAAGGATCACCGTATCGGCGGACCGCCAGGGCTTTCGACAGCTCCGCTGTCACCCTGAGTTTATCGAAGGGCTGAGTTTATCGAAGGGCAAAGCTTGTCGAGGGACACTGTTTACGTCTATCATGAGCCCTATTAGCTGTCACAGCACTGCGTCTCAAAGCATGAAGTGACACATTCGCCTTTTGACAGATAAACTGTAGAAAATACTGGTGTATAATTAAAGATAAGACTTTTTTTTGAGAAAAACAAATGATTTACTCAAAATCTGCTTCAACATGGGTCCCGTTAAGCGATGCTATTCAAAGCCTCCGGATCTTCATGTTTTTATAAGCCACATATCCCCCATGATCCTGTATACCGATGGAACCCTTGTTTACTTTGGCATAGTCGAATTCAGCAAACTTGCTGATTTTAACCAATTCGTTCCACTCCGGTGAATTCAAAGTATAGTCCACCACTTTACGACCATTAAGCCAATGAGTAACGCGGCCCTTTTTTGCTTTTATGCGGGTTTTGTTCCAGGAGCCCACCGGGTTGGACGCCAGCCTTGTCTGAGCCTTTACATCGGAAGCCGAACCTGTTTTTTGATTCTCATTGAGTTTTTGAGGATAATTGAGGTCGTCAATGATCTGAAACTCCGGACCGGTCATGTGGATACGGGGGTATTTCTTGTCCTCCACCACATAATAGAAAATACCGCTGTTTCCCTTCGTGTGGATCATCCATTCAGCGGTGAGTTCAAAGTCTTCATACAACTCGTCTGTAACCAGATCGCCGTTCTTCCCATTGGTAAAAAGAACCCCGTCCTTCACCTGCCATCCCCGCACGGAATCCTTCAGATAGGTATGCCATCCAGCAGTGGTTTTGCCATCAAATAGTAGCTTCCAGCCCGCTTTTTCTTCTCCCGGAGTGAGGCGATTATCCTCCGATGAACCAGGGTAATCCTTTTCAGTAAAACCCACCAGACCGGCTATTAAAAAACAAAAGGGAAGAAAAAATAACTTCATGATAAATGGTACAAGATTTATTTAACCTGAGTCAGGAATATGTTCAAGAGTTAGTCAGTTCGAGAGTTAGTCAGTTATAGAGTTATTTTAGTTGAAGAGTTATTTTAGTTCCGGAGTTAACGGTTCAGATATTTCCAATAACGAACTCTTGAACTCATATTGAACTCATGAAAAGCTCTTCCCAGTACGAGAACTCTTGAACTCCTTGAACTTACGAACAGCTCTTTCCAGTACGCGAACTCCTTGAACTTACGAACAGCTCTCTCCAGTACGCGAACTCTTGAACTCCTTGAACTTATGAACTGCTCTCTCCAGTACGCGAACTCCTTGAACTCCTTGAACTTACGAACAGCTCTCTCCAGTACGCGAACTCTTGAACTCCTTGAACGAGCGCATTAGAAAGCAGACCATCCGCTTCTCTGTCACGGACGGCCTGCCTTCATCAAACTTCTTATTGAGGCCAGTGTGTCTCCAGCCCCTGTGTACGTATCCAGCTTTGAAAATCGGCAAGGCGCGCTTTCTCACGAACGGCCCTCGGCGCCACTTTCTTATTTTTTGCATAAGTAACCAGCATACCCACCGCTTCCCCAATACTCCACTCTACCGGATGTAAACG
>CAZAVR010000387.1:0-4559 GCA_964488435.1 uncultured Cytophagales bacterium
AACACGAAATTATTTTTCGGACCAGGGTAAATGGTTGCTGTCCATTGCTGGGGAGTTTCACCTCCTACCCATGCGGTTCCCTCCGCTACTACCTCAAGTCCGGGGATAGGCGCCGGACTACCATGGTATTCCCAACCAATGAGTCCCGGAATTTTATCCCCTTTCTTCACGCCAGTTCCTGCAAACATCCAGTGATTCGGACGTACGATGATCCAGTCGCCTCCTCCATTCACAGGCTCTACGTTCCTTGCTCCCATCAGGAAACCTTCGTCCGGCCCTCTTTCAGGGAAAGGTCCGTGTTCCCGTTCTCTCTCCACAGCATACGGCTGATCCGCACCGTACGGTCCGCCTCTGAAAATGGTCCGATTCTCCTGTCCTTTGCTGTTGGGCGTAAACGGTGTAACCCAGCATACCGAATTACCGGAAAAGAACATGAGGTTCACTCCCTCGTCACGCATTTTTTCAACACTCCTGAATTGACGGATGTCCCAGTACTCATCATGTCCCACGCTCAGAAAAGCCTTGCATTTCAGTCCGCGGTCCGGGACAAGCATATCACTGTTGGAGCAATACGTTACATCATACCCATGCTCCTCCAGAAAATAAGAAAACGGTTGCTCAAAAGAAATGAATTCCCCTGATCCCATAGACAATGGGTCGTTCACTATGTCCTTGTGCTGGGATTGCCTGCCGTAAGGTCTGTCAAAGCTCACATTGGCCCATGGCCCCTGAATGCCTTTGGGGTGCGTATAAATAGAGTAATTACTTGGCCAGCGGTTATAAGCCTGCCAGGTATTATCTGAACACTGAAAAAGAATATCGGCCGGTCGGTCGTCCTTGACGATAAAAATGATATAACTCTGCCAATACGGCTTAGCGGGATCATCCGGGAGCGTTGTCAAACGACCCAGGTACACTCCGCTCACCCAGTTCTGAGGTATTTCAAGACTGGTGGTGGCGGTCCAGGTACACTCATGAATATTCTTGACCCCCGGTTTGGGGACCGTCTGTTGTTCCCCTGTAAAAGGGCCCATTTTCTTCATGAGCCTGGCGCCGCACCCACCATAATATCCTGTTCTGAATATTTCTATTTCAAATTTTGACACAGGGCTGGTCGAAATCATAAAGTCTATGCGCTCGCCTGCCTTTACACTCTGTTTGGAGCAGTATCCTTCGATCCAGGGCGAACGGAAATCCTTTGCGTCGGCACGCACTCTTGTCAGCTGCCAGTCTGTAGATCCCTGCTTCTTGTTTTCCTCTATAATCACGCTGCTCCTGGGAACACTATCCAGGTTAAAAGATGCCAACGGAGACAATGCCCCAGTGAGTCCGGCAGTAGTCAAATCTTTAAGCGTCTTTCTTCTTGACTGATTCTTCATAAAATTAAATCGGATCAATTTTCATATATTCCCACGGGCCTTGTTCAGGCGCGGTTCATTGGTTTCTGTCCCGATCAGGATCATTATCACGACCATTGTTAATCAGGTACGTATACCATTTCTTCCTTTGAACAACGCGATGGTCTTCGACCTGGAGCTTCCTGGTTTTTAAAGATATAATGATAACCGAAAAAAGGTGGTTTACCAGAACGGGCCGGCCAACCACCTTTTGTTATTTTTTTGGTTTTTCTTCAAACATGCGCTCCAGGCGATACGGCAATGCCCTCATGTAGGAAATCAGATCCGACATTTCCGATATGGTCAGCTGTTCATCAAGGCCCGGAGGCATCATCGACATATTGCTGGCTTCAATCGAAACAATTTCCGTTCTTGGAATGCGTATACCGGGTGCCGGTCCTACTGCTATCACAATCGCCTCTGGCAATTGCTCCTTGATGATTCCGGTATAAGTTGTCGATTTGGTAACGACTTTAAACGTTTCGTGCTCTCTGGCAAAGCTTACACTCGGATAGACAATCGCCTCCAGCATGTCGTGACGGGAACGGATATCTCCGATATTGGTAAGATCCGGACCAAATGTACCTCCTTCACCACCTACAGCATGACATAGAAAACAGGAAGCTTTGCCATAGAATAGCTTTCTGCCCTCACCCACATCACCGGCCACCAATTGTTTCTCCAGGTTTTCCAACTTTTCCAGACGCTCGGCATGACGGGCATGAAGCACTTTCATCAGCGGCTCAGACGACGCCCTCACCGAAGCAGGGAAAGGTTTGAATAAGCGCTGCAGATCTTCTTCCGAAAGGTTATCCAGTCGGTCTGTGGCTGCACTCAGGCTTTTTACCAGCGCTTCGCCGACAGCTTTATCAGCGCTCCCTTCGAGACAGTTCAACAACCAGGGCAACATGAACGGGTCGGCTTTATCAATGACGTTCTGCGCAATGTACAGCATTTTCGCATCGTCGAGCTTCGCCTGATCCAGTAGCTGCACCGACAGCTGCTTGGTCGGAGAATCGTACTCTTTGCCGAGGAAGCCAATGAGCATGTTGAATTCCTTCTCCGATATTTGCGGCTGCGTGAGGATTTTAGCCCTCATGGCTTTCAATCTGAAATCGACAGGAACCGCTGTGTTAAAGGCCATCTTCTCCACGTCTTCAGACAAGGCTGAAATTCTGCGCGAAGCCACTACATTAAGCACTTCCTGCTGTACTTTAGAGTCCACTTTGGGTTCCAGCAGGCTTCCCAGCGATTTTATCCAGGCTGCGGGAACACGCCCGGGGGCACGGTTCATCACATCGATCAGCAGAAGCTTTCCTGAGGTAGGTGTATTTTTATCCGACAGCTGACTGGCCATAAAATTCTGCAGGCGCTGGTCTTTGCTGAAAGTAAGCATAAGCTCACTGATCATCCCCGACTCATCTCCGGACCAGCTGCTCTGCTTTGTATTCTGTTCAATGAAATCGACCACCACATCGCTCCAGTCCGGATGATGAGATGCGATCCAGATTCCTGCCTTACGCAGTTCGGCATCCTTGCTACTCAGGAAAGGAACGATGGCTTCCTTCTTAAGCGGCTGTCCGTCCATCTGATCAAGTGCAACAATAGCGGCCTTTCTCACCAAAGAATTAGCATGGTTCAATGCCTGCAAAAGCGGCTCCTCCTGCTTCAGAATAATAAGGGAATGGATAATGGCATGCTCCACAAACCGGTCGTCGGGATTAGAGGCCGCACTTAACAGCGCTGCGACGGCACGTTTGTCGTCAATTTGTCCCAAAGCTGTTGCAGCCTGACGACGTACGGGCGCCTGGTCTTTCTTAACGATCTCCATGAGTCTGGTTACCGCTTTGTTGTCTTTGGCCAATCCTGACACCCGGCTGGCGGCGGTACGTACACTTGCACTTTTATCATTCAGCGCAAGCCTGTAGCCTTCAGCAGCCAGTGGGGTATTGATCCTGTAGAGGATAAAAGTGACGGCAGTTCTCAGCTCCGCATCCGGTGACTGGGTAAGTATCCGCTTAAGCGTGGGTACGGCGGCGTCTCCGAGTGCTATCAGGCGGTCAGTAGCCCTGTTCGCCACAGCGGTACGCGTATCCTTCAGGTAGCCTGCCGCCACAGCCGCAGTAGCCGTTTCTATTTTAATTTTTGTCCCCCACGGATCGCTTACCGCAGGAACACCTTTTTTCTTAATTCTGTAAATTCCTCCTTTGAGTTCCGGAATCGCCACGCGGGAAAGCGGGCAGCCTTCTATAAACCATCCACCTGTGACCACTACGATCATATTGCCTTCACCATCCTGGAGTACATCCGTGGGATGAGAATCTTTTGCTTCTGACGTCATGAAAGGTTCGTCTGTGGTCTCAAACGTAGCCCCATTAGGTTTCAGCACATGACGAATGATACGGCCCGTATTGAACTGCGCACTGAAGAGATTGCCGGTAAAATCCTTCCCCCAGCGGGTACCGTGGAAGCGCATCAATCCTGAAGGTGCTACACGCGGTAATTTATTCATCACCGGCATGAGGTCTCCCGTTAGTTTGAGCTTGTCGGCCTGAATATTAGAAAGTGGTTTGGGATACACGCCGCCTTCTACCCAATGCATCAATGCATCCCTGAAGCCATCCTTCGGATCGGTAAAATAGGTCATATTCCCTATCGTCTCTCCGGTGGGTGTGAAGGTGAGCTCTATCGCATTGTCAAATCCACCTCCTGCAATAGATTCCAGTCCCGTTCCATCCGGACGGCAACGCCATATACGGGCAGTGGTTCCCTTTAGCTGTTGACCTTCTTTGGTGGTTATATTGAACCCCCGACGTGCATCCGTCAGGTAGAGCCAGCCATCCGGCCCCATATAAGGCCCGCTGAGACTGGCTCCGTTATGGCTCAGTACCCAGCCGGTCATTAATATTTCCCGTTCTTCAGCAATGCCGTCTCCGTCATGATCCTGCAACCTGATGAGGTTAGGCGAAGCGGTGATATAAAGGCTTCCCTTATAGAAAGTAGCTCCCATAGGAAAAGGAAGCTTGTCGGCAAACACCTTACTTTTATCAAAAATCCCGTCCCCGTCCACATCCTCCAGGATTCTTACGTGGTAGGTCGGATTCTTGAGCATCCCTTCCGACCCCATCGTATTCACACCGGTAGACTCCACTACGTACATCC
>CAZAVR010000388.1:0-2634 GCA_964488435.1 uncultured Cytophagales bacterium
GATTTTCGTGAATATTATACAAATGGTTTTGAGCCGGCCCTGGTAGGAGAAGCCGATTTTGAGGACAATGGTTGGGGCTGGCTGTCCCCCCAGGGAGAAAGGTATTGGTTTGTGGCTTACGCCAACCACTGGCTGTGGATGAATGTGATTAATCCGGGTATGCTGGATCTGGCAAGAGCTTACCTTATTACCGGGGACAAGCGGTATGCGCACAAGGCAGCTATCATGCTTTACCGGATGGCGGAGACCTATCCGTCCATGAACCATGAAGACCAGTCGCGTTACGGCCTGATGAGCAAAGCAAAAAATGGAATTTACAAGGGCAAAATGATCAATCATATTTGGGAAACATGGATGATTCAGAACGCTTCCGAAGCCTACGATATCATCTGGGATCATCTGGATGAAAATGCTGCGCTTCAGCAATTTTTATTTAAATCGGGACAGCAAATCCGGGCTTTTATAGAGGCCAACCTTTTAGAAGAGGGGATTAGTGCTTATGAACAGGGGAAAATACAGGGTAATTTCGGAATGCATCAGATCGCATTGCTTTACATATTGCTGGCGCGGGATCATCAGGATATGGAGAAATACCTGAAGATCATCGTGGATGAGCCAGGCAAAGACAGAATATACATGGGACTTCGTGATGCGTTGTACAATCTGATCTTCAGGGACGGAATTCCGCTGGAAGCACCAGGTTATAATATGGTCTGGATCAACCATCTGGTTCCGTTAGCGGAGGTATTAAAAAAAACCGGTCGTGATGTTTTCAGGGAGTCTCCCATGAAATTGATGATAGATAGTCCTTTGAATATGGTGGCTGCAGGAAAGTATACACCCGATTTCGGAGACAGTGGTTCGGTGACCGGAGGCATCATAGGAAGGAACCCGGACGTATATCAGACTGCATATACAAACTATCAGGACAGCCTTTATCTCAGCTGGCTGGCGAGTGACAGCGGAAAGAAAGATTTTCCCACCTTTACTTCTTTGCTTAGAGAGCCCCTGCCTGCTGTAATACCTTTGGCGGACGGCAGAAGTGTTCCGGTGTCACCGTCGAAACTTTTTGCCGGTTATGGAATGGGTGTCCTGAAAAATCCGACTGACAAAGTGGCCGTCTCACTTACCTATGGAATGCACATTTCTCATTTTCACTGGGACTTTCTGAATTTCGAGCTTTTTGCCAACGGTCAGAAAATGATGCCCGATTTGGGCTATCCTGAAGCGATGAATGATTTTGTTCCAGGCGTACATACCTGGTCAAAAAATACGGTATCTCACAATACGGTCGTGGTAGATAGTAAAAAACAACAGCGCAGCCTGCCTGGGGAAATCCATGATTTCTCGGTGGGGAGTTTTGCCAGGAGTATAGATGCATCTTCTCCGGCCTACAGTGTAACCAGTCAATACCGACGAAATCTTATCATGGTTGATGTAGATAGCACTACAAGCTATTTGGTTGACTTTTTCCATGTAAGGGGCGGTAAGCAACACGATTACCTGCTACACGGTCCGCCGGGGAAATTTAACAGTGTTTCGGGGAGGTGGGGAAGTCCTGCCAAAGGGACGCTGGCAGGAGAGGACGTCGGGCCGGGCGTAATTTACGATGATATGAAAATGTCAAAAGCCGATTATACAGGAGGATTTGTGAATTATGGGGGATCTGGCTTTCAGCATCTTTTTAATGTACAGGAGCATACAGGCGGCGAGATAGTGTTACAATACGAGCATGAGAAAGATCCTGACGCACGTCTGCGTATACATTTGTCGCGCGAAAAATCGCAGAAGGTGTTTATAGCGGATGCTTTTGACAAACCGAGGGATAAAGTTCATCTTTTAAAATATATGATAGCGCGAAGGGAAGCCAAAGGTGGAAATGCACTCTCCAGCACCTTCGCGGCTGTTATCGAACCTTATGCCCGTCAACCTTTTATCCGGACCGTCGAGGAGCGATCGTTGATAGCTGGTACTGGCAAGGTACTATGGGTGGACCGGGGCGAGGCGATGGAAATCGTAATTGCTGATACCGCCAACACGCTGAAACGAATACCTGTGCTCAGGGATTATATCGAAACGGATGCTAACAGTGCAGTGCTGACCGTCGATAAAGACGGTTCTGTCAGACGTGTGTTTTTTTGCAATGGAGGCTTCCTCAAATACAAGGGGAAGATTTATAAGAACGATAGTGTCAAAGGAATCGTAGCAGCGGTGGACGTAGTCAAAGCTGAAATCAGTGTTCAACTTGCTGGGCGTTACTCATCAAAAGTCACGGGGAGCGTTGCTCATTTTAGCAATGAATATAGAACTACTGCTCATCCCCTGCTGTATAGTAAGTCAGATGAAAATGGTCTTCGGTTAAAAATAAAAACGGCTGACAACCTTCTAGTCGGTAAAATCAGGGTAGACGCAGTAGAAGACGATGTCTGTAAGTTTTCTGCGCTCTTACCTTTTGAAGCACTGTATAACGGCACCACCATGCTGGATAGCGGATTCTCACCGATTACCCTGGTCAAACGCGTACATAATAACCGGATTTATACCCAACAAAGTATCAGAGCAGAGATGTCCGAAAATAAGGACGTTTGGTTGGCCAATGTGGGAGTTGGTGACCAGGTATGGATACAAGGTAAT
>CAZAVR010000388.1:2644-3866 GCA_964488435.1 uncultured Cytophagales bacterium
AAACAGAAATAACTTTAGAAAGTGGAGTTTATACCCTATCCTGATAATTGGTTAAAATCGAACTCTTAATGGTTGACAATATGAACTTAAACAGAAGAGACTTTTTGTTATTAGGCGGAGCCGCCGGTGGGCTTACTTTCGGAAAGAATATCAAACCACCAGTGCAGTCAGGGCAGTTGAAAGAGGGGAAAACGCAACTTTACATCCGTCCCCGTTATTACAGATGGCATGTAAACGAAGGTCAGGAGTGGACGGAAAAAAATACGGAATATGCCACTTTGAACTGGAAAATACCGGTAGCACAATGTGCATTGGTGCTCGTGGATGTGTGGCAGCGGCACTATATCCGTGAGCCTGAAGAAAGGGCTGAACATATTATTGAAACGCGGCTTGTACCGTTGATGAAGGCGTGCCGTGCTAAAGGACTGGAGATCATCCATGCGCCGGCTCCGGAAGCAGCGCATGTGCATCCTAACTGGATTAATCCGGAGCGTGAGGTGAAACCCGAAAGGGGAGCTGACGATTGGCCTCCCAGGGAATTTCGTCAGCTCTCCGGGACCTACCGTCAATATGGCCGCCCTGTCGAACCAAGAGAAGCTGAAAGACAAAGGCTACCTCCGCTCAGCATCCACCCCAAAGCAGAACCTGAGAAGGGGGAAGTGGTAGTGGCGACAGGCGATGAGCTTCATAGCTATTTGAAGAAGAAGGGGAAGCTCTTTCTTCTTTTTGCAGGCTTTAATACCAACGCATGCATACTAAGCCGTGACTATGGGACTTTAGAAATGTCCAGAAGAGGATACCAGGTCCTTTTGATCCGGGATTGCACTACAGGTATGGAGTCGTTTGAGAGCCAGGCCACATTGGCCCAGACCAATGGTGCCATACTGCAACTGGAGATGTTCGGACAATACTCAATAACCTCCCCGGAAGTGATCAAAGGGTTTTCGTAAATGCGCCCGCTTCAGGAAAGAACAGGATAGTAGCGAGCGGAGTGTTCGCGTATTTGCCTTGGGAAGGTGGGCTTCGGCGCTCAATTGTTGCCGGAAGTATTTTATTTTCTTATAAAATGTACCGAACTTTCCGAAAGGTACTTTTTTAGAAGCTTTGTGTATTTTTCCTGAAAAAGTGGCATATTCCGTATTTTTATCCGTCCACTCATGACCTTCGTTAACATGCCATCTGTAATAACGGGGACGGATGTAAAGTTGCGTTTTCCCCTCTT
>CAZAVR010000388.1:3876-4547 GCA_964488435.1 uncultured Cytophagales bacterium
GAAAGGTACTTTTTTAGAAGCTTTGTGTATTTTTCCTGAAAAAGTGGACGTTCAGCCGTAATTGCTACCCTCATGCATCTGCAAAAAGATTCATTCTTACTGGAGAGGTTGAAAGTTGGTGATCGGGAGGCTTTTGATGCTTTTTTTCTGAAGTATTATAAGCTGCTTGTAGCCAATGCCTATTTTTACCTGAAAGATGAGCAGGAAGCCAGGGATCTGGTCCAGGATTTCATGTTTGAATTCTGGCATCAGCAGCTGTATCTGAGACTGGAAGGTGACATGAAGGGGTATTTGTACAGATCGATACAACACCGGTGCTTTAACGTCAGAAGGAAAAAAGCGTATGAGCAACAGGAATATGTGCATTTGTCCCTGGAGGACGAAGTGTATGACCAAAATGGCGAAGAGCATGAGGATGATTTGATACGCCTTCAGCATGCACTCGAGGATCTGCCGCCTCAGCGAAAAGAGGTGGTGCAGCGTGTGTATCTGGAAGACAAAAAGTATCAGGAGGCAGCTGATGAAATGGGTATCAGTCTGAATACATTGAAGACCCATCTCAAATTTGCCATCAGGAATCTTCGCGAAAAGTTAAAGAAGGATTAACCCGTTTTGTAACAAGCCCTGCGACTACCGCAGCAGCCATCCACCAAAGCGGGCGTCGGCCATGT
>CAZAVR010000389.1:0-4542 GCA_964488435.1 uncultured Cytophagales bacterium
ATTCAATGTTCTCCCTGAATCCCTGAGCGCCATCGTCCACCCTACCGGATTAACCAACGGAAACTCTATTGTCTGCTCATGGCCTGCGCTGTTTTTGATGGAAGCACGGTACTTCCGTCCCGTTTCGGGAACGAAAGTAAAACGCCCGATACCAAATATCTGAGGCCGGAATCTAACGAGCGTATCATTTGATTCATTCAAAACTACGCCTTCAAATGCCGCGCCAAGTCCTGATTCATCGATACCACGAAAACCCATCACAATTGCCCGTCCGCCCACCAGGCTGCCGCCCTCCGGAAAAAACTGCACATCAAGCTCATTTTCCCGCTCGCCTGTGGAAGCGATTTCCGGCCGTATGAATGAATTGATAATCGTAACAGGCGTCTCAAAGAAAAACGCTTCCGAAAAATTTTTCATCCAACTGGTATAAGCCCTGACAACATACGATCCCGTAACCAGTGTCGTGGGAAGCGTCACTGACCCCGCCCCCACTCCATTCTTCATTTCAATTTTCCGCTGTATAACCGGGGTATTGTCAGTATCCAGGATTTCAAGGTAAGCCACTTTGCTAAGGTCAAGCAACTGGTGAGTTCTCCCGTCAGTCAGATAAATCTTAAACCAGACAGCTTCACCGGCTACATAAGTACTCCTGTCCAGATGGACGAATACCTTCTCCCGAACGGTTCTTTCACTGTGAAACTTAAAACGCTCGCCAAGGACAGCTTCTCCCGCCTTTTGTCCCCTGACAAGCGTTGACAAGGTCAGCGCAAAAAAGCCTGTCATCAGTATCTTCGGAACCCGGCTGTTTAAAAACTTGAAAGACATGTTACTGAATTTAAACTATCTCCAATAGGACGGCTTTTCTAAAAACCCACCTCTGTTCCGGCAGTCGGCGCAAAAATAACTGGCCATAATGTATCTGCCCTCCTCTATTATGAAAGATACAGCGAGGCCGTCATACCTGATGGCCGCTTCTTTCGGTAGCGTATCCAATATCATACAAAAGGGAGAGGTTCCCAGATAAGGCGTAAAAAACACTCTTTTCTTGGCGGGAATCGTAGGGCCGAAAAAACCGAAAACCAGGTCCGAATCATCGGTTTCACTTTTAATATTTCCCGTCACCAGCGAAGGTAACGGATCGAAAAGCCCTCCGTTCATCTCTGTAGACTTGGACATCTCAGACCAGTACTTGTACTCCTTCTGGGTCAATCCGTATTGCCTGACCTCTACACTGTATTTCGTCAGCAGCTTTCCTGAGGCAGCAGGAACATAGGCGATCTTAGCTCCTCTTATAATATCCTGGCTGAGTTTGATGGGAGTACCTATTACAATGTTAGAGGCATCATGCGTATCATAGCAGGTGGACACCGGCACCGTACGTGCCACCAGATCAATGATGGGCCTTCCCGCAAAGTCTTTGCCTACCTCTACTTTTTCCCAGTCGGAGGGTATGGGTACGCTGTATTGCCAGGTCTCATCATAGTCCCAACGATAAAAGCGCGTTTTGTTCCTGGCATCATGGGTATCCAGATAAATATTTATTCCCTGATTTCCAACGGCACTATAGTAGATGGAATCTATGGGAGGCGCCAGAGATACAGGTTCATAATCGGACAGGTATACTTTGTTGTCCCGGGTAGTAATTCTTACCCTGTACTCGTCGGTTTGATCAAAGCGCTGGGGAAGCAGGCGGTACTGGCCCTCTCTGATCTCGGAAAAGGTATATTTCAGCCCCTTCCTGGTTTCTACCTGCATCGTGGCCCCTGTCACTTTGGGAGGCAGGTCAATTGCATTCACCCGTTGGGTTAGGGACAGGTTAATTATACTCGTATCCTTCTCGCCCACCATAAATACCCCGTCAAAGACCAGGTGTTGTCTGGCTCCGTCAATCTCAGGAGCTGAAAATGGCTCCAGACAACCGTAGAGACCAACGACCGCCACCGACAGGCCTAGTATGACCATTAGTTTCTTTCTGTTCATAAAAAAATATCTTGTCAACATTCGGTCAGAATCTGAAATTATAAGTCAGGGTCGGGATGGGCTGTCCAAAGATCGAAAGCTTGTAGCCTCTGATCCTGCCATTCTGCGTTTGAAAAAAAACGGACGAAGGATTTCGCCGACCCAACAAATTAAAGATGGCAAAAGTCCAGGAGCTGTGTGCCAGCTTTTTGATCTTATGATTCCCTTCCAGATTGACCGATAGATCTACACGATAATAATCAGGTATCCGAAACTGGTTTCTCTCTGCATAGTAGACCCTGTAGCTCCCGTCAAGTATGTACTTTCCCACAGGCGGTGTGTAAGGGCGGCCGGTACTGTAAAGGAAATTCATAGAAAAATTGAAGCGATGACTCAACTTATAGTTGGCTATAGCTGTAAGGTCATGAGGTTTGTCATAATTGCCCGGGTAAAAATCACCATGGTTCGGAGCATCTGATGAAGTCCTGTCGGTAGCCCTCAGCATGGTTCTGGAATAAGTATAACCTATCCAGCCATTAAGCTTTCCGGTCATCTTTTTTATTAAGAATTCAACACCGTATGCTCTTCCCTGTGTACTGATGACCGCAGCTTCTATCTGAGGGTTCATAATCAGAGAATCTCCTGACTTGTAGTCAAGGAAATTTTTGATATCGCGGTAATAGCCTTCTACCGAAAACTCCACCTTGTTACTGAGGAAGTTCTTGTACCATCCCAGGGAAACCTGGCTCCCGGTCTGCGGCTTGATATAGGCGTCACTCAGCTTCCAGGTATCGGTAGGCGATATGGTCATGGTATTTGACAGCAGATGTACATACTGCCGCATGGTATTAAAACTGGCCTTCAGGGAAGAATTATCCTTAAGTCCGTAACGTACGGCCAACCTGTACTCAGGCCCTCCATAGTTTTTTATGGCCTTTCCGCGCTCATAATATTGTGTTCCCACTGTATATATATCGTCGATAGGTAGTCCTTCCGCATATTGGTACACCGTTTTCGGACCCAGGTAGTTGAATATTGAGAAACGTATTCCGCCGCTGATCGTCAGATTTCGGGCTACCTCGAACTTATCTTCCAAATAAAGCACCGACTCCAGTCCCTGTTCGCGTTCCAATGTATCCCCGATGATAAGCGATTCCGGATACTTGGGCGTAAACCGGCCTGGGTTCAGTTTGTAAAGACTTGTCCCCACACCGAACTCAAGGGTATGCTTCGGTGCCAGATCATAGACAAAATCAAACTTTCCATTGGTCTGGGTCAGATCATACGTCATGTCAAACGAATTCAGGGATACTCTCGTCCCCTCCACCAGATATTCATAGCGACTGTCCGATGCCGTAAAAGTCCCGTAAAGCCTGTTGTTAAAGGTATGCTTCCACTTCAGGGAAAAAAGTTGATTTTTATAGCTATAGATGGTATCCGCCATGAGCTTGAATCTGTCGCTACTCAGATACCCTGTGAAAGTCAGGCTATTGTTCTTGTTGATTTCGTGACTGACATGCAGGTTGAGATCATAAAAAGACCCCGAACTGTTTTTGTAAACCTCATTTTTGAGTTGTTTGAGCAACCAACCGGAGTAAGTAGACCTCCCCGCCAATATAAACGAACTCTTGTCCTTTACAATAGGCCCTTCCACGGCTAGTCTCCCTGTAATAAAACCGAGTCCTCCCGTGACCTGATATTTCTTCTTATTACCGTCTCGCCCATTAATATCCAGCACCGAAGACAAGCGTCCTCCCAAACGGGAAGGAATGGCGCTTTTATAGAGTTCCACATCCTTCAGTACATCGGGATTAAACGCAGAAAAAAAGCCGAAAAGATGCGCCGGGTTAAAAACCGTAACGTCGTTGTACAACATCAGGTTCTGATCAACAGATCCTCCGCGAACATTCAGGCCCACGCTGCTTTCACTTACCGTTTTCACTCCTGGCAGTGTCATTACTGTTCGCAAAAGATCCGTCTCGCCAAATACTGTGGGCACCTGCTTCAAATTCTTTACTTTCTTTATAAAGTATGGCGTAAAGATAACAGGTCAAGCCATGACTTGGCCCATCTGCGTGGTAACCACGTTCGCATCCACGCCTTGCTTGATAGCCACTTCCTTAAGCGCGATTACACTCTCCATCATGTCGACGTCCAGCTTTCCATCCGAATACAGAGATATCTGCCTGAAGGTCTCCCTCATGCCGAAACTTCTGATCTTCAAATGGTGCTTTCCCCGGGGCAAAGTAATGGCATAGTGCCCCAACGCATCGGTTGTCACTCCTATAGAAGGCGATTCAATATAAACCGCCGCTCCTACAACAGGTTCCCCGTTTACCCCGTTGCGCACGTATCCCGATATAGTGTAGTTCCCTGCAGTTCGCCTGTAAGCCTTGATACCTATTTCATATTCTCTCCTCTCTGCAGCAGCCATTGACCTTCCCTGCTCTTCGTCCGTTTCAACCTTATAAATGACGGCATCATCTTGTCTTCCCTGAGCATCCGGATCAAAATAGCCTTGCGGAAGCGATGTGAGCACCGGCTGCCCTTCGTATATAAAAACGCGGAAATGCCGGTCAATGG
>CAZAVR010000390.1:0-4528 GCA_964488435.1 uncultured Cytophagales bacterium
GTAGATGAATATCTGATGGGCGAATCAATGTTGGAAGCCAAAGATATCTCCATGCTTAACCCCGTGTTTGCTGCTTTATAAATTGCTAAATCACATGTGTTTAGGCCAGGAGGAGCTGAACTTTACCTGAAAAATGGAACCCGATCTGCCGGGAATTTGCTTCAGGCCTAAGTTTCTTCAGCCGAAAAAACTTTTCTGTGCAATTATTTGAATATATTTATATGGAGTATGGGAACTTTTCATAAATTTGCACTCCAAAATTACATTACAGAAAGTAAATGAGTAAGAAAAATACAACGGGTACAGGACTGGATTACATCGAAAATCCTGAAGCTTTGGCAGGCCAGATCGTTAAAGTAGAATCCGCCTTTTATAAGAACAGAAAACTGCTTCTTATTGTTGGAGGGGTTGTTTTAGCGGCTGTGGTTTTGTTCGGAGCGTACCGGTTCTATATTGACGGGCAGGAGCGCATCGCTCAAAATGCTCTCGCCAATGCCATTTATGATTATGAAGCTGACTCTCTTCAGAAAGCACTCAAAGGCAGTGGCGGAAACGAAGGACTTCTCAGTATATCGGAAGGTTACAAAGGAACAGATGCTTCTAATATCGCCAGCTTCCTGGCAGGTGCTGCTTTGCTGAAAGACGGCAAATTTGACGAAGCAATTACTCAGCTGAAGTCTTTCAGCTCGTCGGATTACCTGGTGCAGGCCCGTGCTTACTCTCTGATAGGAGATGCATATATGGAAAAAAATCAGGCTTCGGAAGCTATTTCCTATTATTCGAAAGCGGCCGGATATAAATCCAACTCATTTTTCTCACCGAATTACATGATTAAGCTGGGTATCGCTTATGAAAAGAATAATCAGCCGGAGCAGGCCATCAAAACATACAAGGATATCATCGAGAAGTTTCCACTTTCGGGTGAAGCCGTAGTCAAGGCCAAGAAATTTCTGGGTGTACTCCAAGGGCAGTCCGGCGAATAGTAGTAAGCTATTGTGCCCTGGGAAAGGATAAGGCCGGAAGGTTTTATCCTTTTTTCTTTTTCACACGTCTTTTGGTCATTTTTTGCCTTTTTAATATCCGTAATTATGTCTTCTGCAGATAAAAATTTAAGTTCTTTCCTATCAACGGATTCCCTGCCGGACATTTCGCAGCTGACGTTTGGTATCGTCGTCGCAGAATGGAACCATGAAGTAACTGAAAAACTTTTTGATGGTGCGCGTCAAACGCTTCTTGATAACGGCGCTGATCCGGAAAAAATCATCCGGGGCAATGTACCCGGAAGCTATGAGCTTACGATGGGTGCGCAGTGGTTTGCGCAGAGAAGAGAGGTGGACGCTGTCATCGCCATAGGCGCAGTGATACGAGGAGAAACCAAACACAATGATTACATCAACCATGCTGTTGCACAAGGGCTTACCAGCGTTGCACTCAAATATGACAAGCCGGTTATTTTCGGCGTGCTCACCCCGGATAATCTTCAACAGGCCATGGACAGGGCGGGCGGTGTACACGGCAACAAAGGCGATGAAGCAGCGATGACAGCTATAAAAATGTTAGGATTAAAATCTAAAATGTAAGGGATTGTGGAAATCCGAATATCATCCGGGTCATGATCAGGCTCTGGGGTATTGGGCGGCAAAAGTTTAAAATATTCAAAGGATAATTTTTCTTATTTATTGTATTTCTTATTCAATTCTTAATAAACATGCAAGTTTGGAAATTTGGCGGCACATCAGTGGGGAAGCCCGAACGGATGCTCTCCATACGGAATTTAATTACAGATAATGATGATCGCAAAGT
This sequence comes from uncultured Cytophagales bacterium, assembly GCA_964488435.1. GTDB lineage: Bacteria > Bacteroidota > Bacteroidia > Cytophagales > Spirosomataceae > JBEBSO01. Next base: position 1,804 of record CAZAVR010000390.1, read on the forward strand.
CATCGTGCTTTCGGCACTCTCCGGGACAACGAACGCCTTGTTGTCCATTGGAGAAGATACGAAATCCAATCTGGAAGATGAAGTTAGCCGGAAAATTGACGAGCTGAAGTCGCATTATGACGGGTTTATTCGCGAATTGTTCAAAACCGACGCAGGACTTGCTGAAGGCAATGAGATCATCGAAAGCGAGTTTTCTCATATACGCTCTCTGACGGGAATCCGTCCTTTCACCTTGAAACATGAAAAGGACCTTGTGGCGCAAGGTGAACTCCTCAGCACGCAAATGTTTGCCGCCTTACTTAAGGAGCAGGGAGACAGTGTCGTGTTGCTACCTGCTCTCGATTTCATGACCATAGATGCAGACGGAGAACCCGAATTTGCCGCCATAGAAGAAAAGCTGAAAGAAATACTCGAACAGTATACCGACAAACAGCTGATCGTCACACAGGGATTCATCTGCCGCAATCCAAGAGGCGAAATCGACAACCTGAAGCGGGGTGGCTCTGATTATACTGCTTCCCTGATAGGCGGTGCCATACAGGCAGAAGAAATCCAGATATGGACCGATATCGACGGCATGCATAACAATGACCCAAGGATCGTCAAGCGGACATTTCCTGTCAGACACCTCAGTTTTGAAGAAGCAGCCGAGTTGGCCTACTTCGGAGCAAAAATCCTGCACCCGAGTACCATTACACCCGCCAAATTGAGAAATGTCCCCGTTCGCCTGAAAAACACGATGCAGCCGGACGCTCCGGGTACCCTGATCGCCAACAATACGAATGACAAGGAAATCAAGGCGATCGCAGCGAAAGACAATATTACTGCGATTTACATCCATTCTACACGCATGCTGAATGCGTACGGATTTTTGACACGGGTGTTCCAGATTTTCGAAAAATACAAAACGCCTGTCGATATGATTACTACTTCCGAGGTATCGGTTTCAGTGACGATCGATAATCCGACGCACCTGGATGCCATTACCGCCGAACTGCGCGAGTTTGCAGACATAGAAGACCATGATTACGACCAGACAATCATTTGCGTCGTGGGTAATTTCAGTGCGGACAAAGAAGGTATAGCCATAAAAGTGCTGGATTCTTTGAAAACCATTCCCATCCGGATGATTTCCTATGGCGCTTCCGAGCATAACCTTTCTATACTTGTTCACTCACGATTTAAGGCGGAGGCGCTCAATGCGCTTAACGAAAGGTTGTTCTATTTCGAAGATGCCATGAAAGACATTTTTACTGCGCCGTAACCGGCACCAACAAGCGCTTACCCTATGTTACAGACTACATTCATCCGGGAATATAAAGAGACTGTTATTGCAGGACTCGTCAAAAGGAATTTCAAAGATGCTGCACAGCAGGTGGAACTGGTGCTGGAACTTGATCAAAAACGCAAGGACACGCAGTTACAGCTGGATCAGATACTGACCGAAGCCAATGCACAGGCGAAGGTCATAGGGGCTTTGATGAAAGAAGGTAAAAAATCCGAAGCTGAAGCTGCGAAGGCTGTTACATCCGAGTTGAAGGAAAAATCCAAGACTTTGGACGAAGCACTCAAACTAGCGGAAAGTGCGCTGTTTGAAGAACTTGTAAAACTTCCTAATGTTCCCCACGAAAGTGTTCCAGCAGGACGTTCAGCAGACGACAACATCATCGAACTGGAAGATGGAGAAAAACCCGTCCTTCACGAAGGAGCCCTGCCTCACTGGGACCTGATCAAAAAGCTGGGCAAAACACCCATTATTGACTTCGAACTTGGCAACAAGATTTCCGGAGCAGGCTTCCCCGTATACCGCGGCAAAGGTGCACGCCTCCAGAGAGCCCTTATCTCTTTTTTCCTCGATGAGGCCATCAATGCCGGTTATCATGAGGTTCAACCTCCGCTTGTGGTCAATGCCGATTCCGGATTTGGCACGGGTCAGTTGCCTGACAAGGAAGGGCAGATGTACTACATCAAAGAAGATGAACTTTACCTGATTCCTACAGCGGAAGTCCCTATTACCAACCTCTACCGCGATGTTATTCTGCAAGACCAGGATTTACCCGTAAAACACGCAGGATACACGCCTTGTTTCCGCAGAGAAGCAGGAAGCTGGGGAGCACATGTGAGAGGCCTGAACAGACTTCACCAGTTTGACAAAGTAGAAATTGTGCAAATCAGGAAACCGGAAGAGTCGTACGCTGCCCTCGACGAGATGGTAGCGCACGTAAAAATGCTTCTGCAAAAGCTCGGACTTCCTTTCCGTATCCTTCGGCTTTGCGGAGGAGACATGGGCTTTACCTCTGCTCTTACCTTCGATTTTGAGGTATGGTCAGCAGCTCAGGAGAGATGGCTCGAATGCAGCTCAGTTTCCAACTTTGAAAGCTACCAGGCCAACAGGCTCAAATTGAGACAGAAGACTGACGGTGGCAAAACACAACTGTTACATACCCTCAACGGGTCTGCACTTGCGTTACCGAGGATATTGGCTGCTTTGCTGGAAAACAACCAGCAACCCGGCGGATCTGTCCGCATACCCGGAGTGTTGGTTCCTTATTGCGGCTTTGAAACGATTGAAGCCTGAAATCCGGAGATCCCGAACTATAAAATAATTGGCCTTTGCGACGATAAAACGTCAGCAAAGGCCTTTTTTTTAAGCTTCTACCCAAGTCGTTTTCCTGTTTTCCGCATTGGGTCACCCGGGGTAATTTTTGCGAATAATTTGTAGGAG
>CAZAVR010000391.1:0-4513 GCA_964488435.1 uncultured Cytophagales bacterium
AATGAGGTGTTTGGCAACCCAGATGCCCAATACTGTAAAAAATATAGCTATTAATCCAGCATAAATGTCTATTGCATTGTCAACGATGATGAATTTCCATTGCAGCCATTTCAACGCGAAAATTAAAATCGCCAGCGTCAATCCATAGAGTATGATATGCTTTATGTCCTTAAAAATGGCCATGGTCGTTAGGGCGGTTAGTTTATTGTTATTACATCACCGTTTGTAAAGTATGAAGTCTGTGGCCAAAGGCTCAAGACCGTGAAGCCTGAATTCAGTCGCGATCTGACCCCTGTGGTAGGTGGAGTGGTTGATGACGTGAAACAGGATGTCCCTGACCGTGTTTGAAAAGGGTACACCCTTGCTGGTTGAGTAGCTGATGCTTCTATCCAGGTCACACGTATCCAGGATCTGCAAAGTCTGTTCGTAATGGACGATGTCCATGTTTTTAAAGTCCTGAACGGGATGAAGGTCCCAGACGCCAAAAGTGGGTTGCCTGGGTTCGATACGGTTGTTCCAGATTTGCTGGGCATTTAAAACGTGACTGAACAGCTTTACCGATTTTACGGAAGTCCGGCCAGGATGGTTCTCGAAAATGTCTGCAAGTTTCTGGTTGCAATGGTGATTGTAGTCGAAGAGCTCTTTGAAGAAGTTTTTCATGTGGCGTGTTGATCAATGGTTCATAATTATCTTGCATATTTCCCGGAATTAAGCAGTCTTCAGAACCCTGAGCGAGAATCCTTGCGTATACTTTCTGAGTCGGGTAAACTGTCAGCTAACTTATGTTTATTTCGTCAATTATACAACAAAAAGAGGGTGAGGCATTTTTGTGGTCTGATCATCCTGTGCTGTTGATTGTGCGATTTTAACCTGATTTCTAGTGTCACTCAGGTGTATTCTGTCCGGGGGATTCCAGGCTGTATCCGGAAGTCGCCTTAAGACCGTACAGAGTAGTTCACCCTTGTACGAGTCAACTATTATTTTCACATTTGTAAAGATGGAATACGCGACATCGACAAACGACGGGGAGTACATGCTGTGGCTACGCTTTAAGGGCGGAGACAGGGAGGCATTTGCCGAGATATATGAAAATTATGTCGGTGTGCTCTACAACTATGGCTATCACATGGCGCAGGATTCGTCCCTTGTGCAGGATGCGATCCAGGAGCTGTTCGCGACCTTATGGCAGACGCGGAAGAACCTTTCTCCAACTACGTCCATAAAATACTATCTTTTTCGTTCATTGCGCCGTCAGATCTATAGACATAAGGAAAAGGAGGAACGATATGAGGCACTGCCGGACACCGATAAGTCGGCCTTCGTGCCGTTTACATTTTCTGCCGAAGCCTTGCATATCGAAACAGAAACTGTTGACGAGCAGATCAAACACCTTCAGAACGCGCTTTTGAAATTGCCGCCCCGACAGGTCGAAGCCATCCGGCTGCGTTTTTTTGAGGGGTTTGAACTGCAGGAGGTGGCGCGCATTATGCAGATGAATGAGCAATCCGTTCGTAATCTGATCCAACGTTCGATCCGGAAAATGCGGCAGACTTTTGATTTTCTGCCATTGTTGTTGGCTTTTTATTACTTCATTTAATGACCGTGGCCGGTGTCACACCGGCCACCAAGTGTCACACTGACCATTAACCTAGCCAATACATCTACATGATGAGAAAAATAATTTTGGACCTGGCGGTGACGCTCGATGGTTTTATAGAGGGCCCGAAAGGAGAAATTGATTGGTGTATCATGGATGAAGATATGGATTTCGGCGGATTCCTTTCAGGTATTGACGCCATTTTTTATGGCAGGAAAAGTTATGATGAATGGGGGAATTTTGAGCCGGGTCCGGAGGCTGAAATGACAGATAAATCGCTATGGGCCGGGGTTCATTCAAAGAGGAAATATGTGTTTTCGCGAAACCCGAAACCGGATGGCAAAGCAACCTTCATAAGCGCTGACATAAGCGGGGAAGTAAAAGCAATCAAAGCGGAGCAGGGAAGGGATATCTGGCTCTACGGTGGCGCAGGACTCATTCATACGTTTATCCGCGAGAACCTGATTGATGTGTACCGGATATCCGTACATCCGGTGGCGCTGGGAGGAGGTAAGCCTCTCTTCGAGAACCTCAGAGAGCGGTTGCATTTGAATCTGACAGCGGTCAATACGTTTAAGTCGGGGGTGGTGCAACTGATTTATTCCACATGAAATACGAAACCTATCAGCCTCACGCAGACCTGGATTCACTGGTCAAATGCTACTGGACACTGGAAGTCCCTCCTGAGGCCGCTTCGGAAAAACAGCGCATCATACCGGACGGATGTATCGAAATGATATTTGTCCTGGGAGATGATATCAGGCGATACACTGGTGATGACACGTTTATTATTCAGCCGCGCGCGATGATCCTGGGTCAGATAAGCGAACCGTTTTTTGTGGAGCCCACGGGGGCAGTACATTCCTTCGCTGTTCGTTTTTATCCTTATGGTCTTTTCGGGTTTTTAGCGGTGCCGCTCGTGGGTTTAGCGAATAGAGAAACGCCCATCAACGATTTGTTCGGAGAACACGCAGGGACATCTTTGGCAAAGGATATTGGGGCGGCGGCGGATACGAAAGAGCGAATAGATATTATCGAGCATTTTCTTCTTAGAAGGCTGGCGGAAGACACCGTCATTGATGAAGTGGTGAGGTCGACCATCGATACGCTTTTTCTGACCAATGGGTCTGCTCAGATTAAATCCATTCTTGACGGAGGTCCGGCACAAAGGCGACAGCTCGAAAGGAAATTTGTGAACCAGGTCGGGACGAGCCCCAAACAATTAGGCAAGGTGATTCGTATGCAGACGGCGTTGAAGATGTTGCTTAATCAGGAGCCCACCAGCCTCACTGAAATAGCTTATGAAAGTGCCTATTACGATCAGGCACACTTTATAAAGGATTTCAAGGAATTTACGGGCCTTAGCCCAGGGGCCTTTCTGGATGACAAGCACATGGCATTGTCTTCTCTTTTCTACTCGGGGGAATAGTGTGCGCTGTCTTAGTGATGTTTAAGGTAGTTTGCCCGTGCCGGCAGTGGTTATTCCTTTATACGAAAGTACATCTGTCGCATTTTTACAATTATGCGGGGGGCTTTTCGTCTAAGTTTGTAGCAAAAAACAGAAACATCTGAATATGAAAAATTTGATTTCGATAGCAGAGATTCCTACTGCTGATTTTGATAGAGCCTTAAATTTTTACAAGGCTATTCTTAATATCGATATTGAGACGGTGGAGATGGACGGCCTGAGCATGGGACTTTTCCCCAATGATGGTGAAGGTGTATTTGTGCAACTGGTGCATGGTGACGACTACAAGCCGTCTGCGGAGGGAACTACTGTCTACCTGAATGCGGGTCCGGATTTGCAGGTCGTGGCTGATAAAGTCGTGTCGAACGGCGGGGAAATGCTGGTTCCCAAAACCGACATGGGTTCTGATATGGGATTCTTCGCTTTGTTCATGGACACGGAGGGTAATAAAGTGGGCTTGTATTCACCGGCATGAAGCAGCGAATCTCTATGCCATTTGAGTGAATGAGTTGGAAGGCTGCCGGAGAGGCAGCCTTTCCTATTTTTAGCCTGCATGATAGATATCGTGTCATAACTTGCCGATATTTGACGGCGATACCTGTAATTTTTTTGACAAGAGTAAATCCTGATCCATGACAGCAACTTCAATTATAGCAAAACTCAATATGATACAACACCCGGAAGGGGGCTTTTACCGGGAGACTTACCGCGGCGCCGAACAGATCCCAACGGAAGATGGGAGGCAAAGAAGCACTGGAACGGCTATTTATTATTTGTTGAAAGATGCGGATAAATCACATTTTCACAGACTGAAGTCGGATGAAATCTGGTTTTTTCATCAGGGAACAGCACTGGAGGTTCTTCAGATTACCGCTGACGGAAAGATAGATATACAGACACTTGGAAATGGGCTCAATGACGGTCAGGTACTTCAATTGGTGATCCCTGCCAATACCTGGTTTGCGGCACGTGTGAAAAATGAGAAAGGATTTGCCCTGGTCAGCTGTGTAGTTGCGCCGGGATTTGATTTTGCCGATTTTGAATTGGGCGATAAGTCGGAGTTGAAGAGGTTGTTTCCGGGTATTGAGGAGGAGATTGAGGTGATGACTTTATAGGGTCTATTTAAAATGCGAAACCAAATATTATTCTTGTTTTTGTGAAAAATTTAAGCTTTTGTGAAATATGATATATTATATTATTGTTTTTCAGGGTGTATGTAGATTTTAGTGTTGTATTTTTGAAATTATATTTGGTTTCTAGTAAAGTTCGCTGGCTTTTGTCATCAAAAAGGCGTAAACTTGTCCGAACAGGATCGGAAAGCCACTTGCCGGGATGTAGATAGTTTTTTTAATGATTATGTCTTTGGGTAATCAACTCCTGGCAGGCGTCTACCTGAGTTCTTGTTCTGCAGCCTTTTTGTCACTCCACTTCTTCACCAGATCATTCAC
>CAZAVR010000392.1:0-4493 GCA_964488435.1 uncultured Cytophagales bacterium
AAACAATCGTGTTGCCGCCGAAGCTTTCCGAGCCCCCTACCGTGCAGGTGGCGCAATAGGCACCGTTTTCGGTCGGCGCGAAGGTGGCCATATTGGCACCCGGAACTACCGATTTGCTTACATTTGGATCCGATCCGCTGAGCTTGTACCATTTTACCGTTCCGGGACAATCAGATGCGGTCAACGTAGTGCCGGCGTTACAATAAGCGCTACTGGCGATTTCTGGCTCCGCAACTCCCTGTTCCGATATTATAGTGACAGTAATCGTGAAGCTTGTGCTGACGGGGTCCCCTGTATTCGGGACCCTGTAAACCCTGTATTCCTTCACAATATCGGTTGGCCCTGGATTGCTGATGGTTACGCTTCCGCCGAAAGGCAGCCCGCCTTCAGGCAGCCCTTCTCCAAACCACTTGTAAGTATAATATTCGCCGTAGCCATACAATAAAAAGGTCTGACCGGATTTTACCGTCATCGTCTTTGCATCTGAATATCCTGTCGTGAGCGCTACCCCGGAAGGCTCGGTTGCCCATGTCCCGTAAATATTCGAAAAGGCCTGTCTGCTCCAGGCAGCAGACAGGATAGCAAGCAGTAGTAGTTTTTTCATGAGATCAATTATTTTAAAAGGATTACAAATGGTAATAAAAAGCCTTGTCCGTTACATAAGCTGAACTAAAAAGAATCGAAATTTATAACTGCCGGTCACCGTGGGCAATACTGGGATCTTGGTATATTTTCTCATATTCCTGATTTCCAGTCAGGCAAATTTCCAGGCTGAGCGGCGCCCGGCCAATACCTACTTCGGGGTATTTTTACCCTTGTCTTTTTGGCTTATTTTTGCTTTAAATCCTGCAGGAAGTGGTAAGCCGACTCATCGTAATGTTCGTATTTCTGTCCTTTCCTGGCAGAGAACTTGGCGGTGTATTGATGAAACAGGTCTGGCATCCCGCCGGAAGTATAAAAAAAACCTTGAGCAGCGACGCCTGTCGCTGCTCAAGGCCAGGCTTTCGGCTAAACCGGCGTTTGGTCAGGTTTATTTTACACCAAACCTCCTGACTGTCCAGCTTCCGTCTGTCACCTGCAGCCGAAGGTGGTAGATGCCCGATGGGAGACCCTTAACCGGGATATCATGGACAATTCCATTGCCGAATTTCCCCTTCCTTATTACCTGTCCCAGGCTGCCAATAATCTCATAACTTTCGGCCTGTTTACTGATCGAAGCCATTAACTGGTCGCTGGCGGGATTCGGATAGAGCGTTACTTCTGTTTTAGTCGTTGCCCAATCGACAGCGGTAATGTTTGAAAATGCAAACGAACCGTCGAGGTCGATCATCTTCAGGCGATAGTAATTAATGCCGGCTTTCGGATCCGGGTGTTGGTGTTGGTAGGTTTTGAGTGTTTTATGCGCTCCCACCGTAGCCACAGATCCAATAGCGTTCCACGAAGTACCGTCCGGGCTATGATGGACTTCAAAGTGGTCGCTATTGGCTTCTTCGGTGGTTTTCCAGAGGAGCTGTACACTGTTTTCCAGCTTTTGGGCGGTAAAATTGAGGAGGGTGACGGGGAGCGGTGTGGCGCCTTCGGCGGTGATGAAAAAGCCGGAGAAACCGGTGGCAACAAATGTAATTTCCCAGGCATTCAGGGCTTCGTTCCATACGATCTGATCATCGTCAGGGTCTATGACGATACGCTCTCCTTCATAGTCGCCTGGCATGGCCGGGGAGTTCGAGGCTGATCCGTGCCATTGCCAGATGCGCAGATTGCTGCGGTAGCTCTCCGGATCGGTACTTCCTGTAGGTAGTTTGGCGCTGCTGGCGTTATTGAAGCTGTTAAATTCCTGCTGCTTCACATACAGCGTGATCTTTAGAGATGCCGAAGGGTTGGGCTCGCCTGGTTCAAAGTCAAAGTGCCGCCTGAGATAGGGCTGATTGTTAAACGAACCGTTATTGTTATCAATAGTAACACTTGCAGCAACGGACTGATCGCCGGTGGCGAGGTTTGTCGCCGTTATTTCGGCAATGATTTCGTCGTTGCCAGTTAGGAAGGTCGCTTTTGTTCCTTCACTAATCCCGGAATAGGTATTTTGGTCGGCAACAGGGATTGTGATACCATTATCGAACACGGTTAGTTCATATCCAGCCGACTCGTGATAGGCAGGGAAGAAATATTTTCCCCGAAAACCCGCACCGAAATAAGGGGTGCCGCTTCCGATACCCGGCATAATGTCGGCAAGCAGCCTCGTGTTTTCCGGGGTGCCGTCGCTCGTCCAGAACTCCTGACCTGAGACTTCGCTTTCGGCGTATATGACGATACGGTCGTTGAATGTTTTCGGGATATCAAAAGAGCTACTACTGCCCGGTCCGGTGTAAATGTCCTTCAATAGGTACGTTCCCGCAGCAGTTCCGTCTGAGCGCCATGGTTCAGTGCCGTGCTCCGTATCGGATCCGAGAAAATAAAGGATCCCGTCGGCAACCGTGACCCCCTCTACCGCCCCGTTTTTTATTTTAATCGTGCCTTCGGCCGTGCCGTCGCTTTTCCAAAGCCCGTACCCGGTATTGTCGCGGGCCGAAAAAAACAATTGTCCGTTGAGCGCTGCCATATCTTTGATTTCTGATCCACTGCCACCAGAAAAAATGTCTTTTACCAGTATGGTGCCTCCTTCCGTGCCGTCAGTTTTCCAGAGTTCATCGCCGATGCTATTGTTATTGTAGTTAAAAAATACCGTTCCATTGATACCGAATATATTTTGAGCCGGTGTATAGCCACTTCCGAGAGGACCGGGAACAATATCTTTCACCAGGTATGTGCCGTCAGTGGTTCCGTCTGTCGCCCACAGTTCTTTCCCGGTACTGCCTGATACTGCGAAGAAATAAGCCTTGTTGCCAACTTTGGCAAGCGTACCGGGGTAAGAACTACCGTCGGTGTTGATGTCTTTCAATAAGGTAATGGTCGTACCATCGTATTTCCATACTTCTTCTCCGTAAGGCGGAGCAGAAGCTGAAAATAGCAGGAAGCCGTTGAGGCTGACAAGGTAGCGGGGAAATGACGAAGAGAAGCCCGGGTTAAGGTCATATACCAGCGTAGTTCCGGCTTCTGTTCCGTCGCTTTTCCATAGCTCGGTACCAGTTGACCCCCAGTCCGTTGTAAAGTAGAGCTGCCCTTTGTAGTCACAAAGGTTTTCTATCCAACTTGCTGCGCCGAAATCCCTGACCAACACAGTACCTGCTTCCGTACCGTCGGTTTTCCAAAGTTGGTTGGAGCGATTGACCGCGTTACCTGATTGGGTTTCGTTCGAGACCGTGAAATAGAGGTAGCCTCCCGAGCGGGTAAATGAACCAGGACTTCCACTGAACAGACTGCGTTTGAAATCGTATACCTCATTCGTGCCCTCCTGGGTGCCGTCACTTCCCCACAGGTTCACTCCGTTGAGCCCATCATCCGCGAGAAACAGCACTTTGTCGCCGTTTGCTTTGATGCACCAGGGACTGTACAAATTGTTGATACTGCTTGTCCCGGTCCTCCGTATTCCGCTTTGTCCGGCCATAGCACAAATATTTTTGAGCTGGAAAGTACCTGCTTCGGTCCCGTCACTGACCCAGGGTTCGTCACCGTCAGTTGCGTTCATCTTTCCTGAGAAATAGACTTTTCCATTGTGGTAAAGTCGGGCCGAACGCTGCTCCGTTAAATAGGAATTAGGCGAAAATCCAGCCTTTACGAGTGAAATCGTATGATCGGACAGGCTGATCTTTTTTAATCCTTCCGAATCGTTGTATAAAATATGATTCGACGCTTCAAGAAAGGTAAAAGGACGATAGATATTGAGAGCATTAAGCTGCGCGGTAGATTCGGCCGTTCCACCTGTTACCCACAGCCTGGGGCTTGTCGATTCGTTGGGATCCGAATTGGCGATAAAGTATATTTTGCCGTTTACTTCTGTAATATAACTCGCCGGGCTGTCGGTGTAATATCCACCGCTTCGAATATCTTTTATCATCAGAGTACCGGCTTCAGTACCGTTTGTTTTCCAGATATTATGACCGTGGGCTGTACTGTAAGCGGAAAAATAGTATTCGCCATCGAGTACGGCTCCGTCACGCAGGTATCCAACGCCTTCAGCCACGATTTGTCCGACCGAGATTATGCCTCCGGGAGTACCGTCGGTTTTGTAGAGGTCGTACCGGGTTCCACCGGGAGTAGATTGCGTATTTCGGATTCCGAAAAGCATATCGCCGTTAAGGTTGCTGATAGGAAATAGTATCTGGGTGTATCCTCCGGCTATTTGTACCGTACCGGTTTCTGTCCCGTCGCTTCTCCACAGGCTGCGGTTAACAGTCGGTGAAATGCTTGTTACTGCTGAAAAGTACAGGATGCCGTTGGCCGACCGGAAGTAGTTTGGCTCGGATCCGTTCACTCCCGCGCGTATGTCTTTGACCATGCGTTTGTTTTCGGCAGTCCCGTCGGTTACCCACAGCTCTTCTCCGTACGATTTACTAGGG
>CAZAVR010000393.1:0-4479 GCA_964488435.1 uncultured Cytophagales bacterium
ACTCGATCACAATCTCTCTACCTGAATTCATCACGCTCGGATTTACTATTCTGACCTGCGGCACTTGCGGCTCTACGATATAGTCGCTACCCGGAGCGAGAGGAACTCCTCCCGAAGTAACTGTTACCGAATTTTCGGCAACCCCCAGTGGCAGATTAACGGTCGCTCCTCCGCCTGATTCGTAACTACCTCTGAGATAAAACTTATTCTTGGCATTTACCTGCTGGGCATCGATCATTGTACCCTCATAGAGTTCATTGAAGACATATTTATCCCTCAGGGTTTGATCACTTCCAAATCTCCTGGAGAGCGTGGCTCCAAATGGCTCCAATACCGGGAAAAATATACGCCCGTTTTGAGAATCGATGGTATATCCTTCTACATAATCAAAATTACCATCCGGCTGCACATCATTTACCGGGTTCAGTCGATCAAGTCCCATGACACGAAGCAAAGGCTCGTTCTGAAAGTTGCCCTCCTGAAGGGTGGGATTGTCTATCCCGGTTAAGTCGTCTTTATAGATCACTTTCAATTGAAAGTTCTTCCGGTCTACGCCGGCACTACCCAAGGCATAAACGTTCTTCATCATGAGGTCCCACATCGGAAGACTCGTATTGTTTCGCAAGGTCGAAGATTTCAACAATTTCAAAACAATCACTTCGTCGTCCTTCCGGTTTTGATAGTCCTCGGTGAGTTCACCTACTTTATACGACTTCCCGTTTAGTGTATACTCGAAAGCAACGGCCAGGATCTCATCATTCCGGAGCGGCACAGACAGTGAGATAAATCCCAGCTGAGGATTGAACTTGTACTCTCTTTCTGCTATCAGCTTCTTGGCCCCCCTTAACAATTCAAAATCCCTGCCTTTCTCGAGGCTTAGTCCGGAAGTAAGGCTGAAGTTGGTCTGGTCCACCTGCCGGAAAGCCGTATTCTCCATTAACTTCCTGTAAAGACCGTTGGTCTCATTGGCTGTAGGAGCGGATGTGTTTATCGGTTGAAGATTGGGGTTGGAGGCGGCATAAGGCCGCGGCTCACCCAGGTCGGACAAACCTACCACGTTCCTGAGCGACTCGGTATTAGTTGTACGATTGGTTACATAAACCTCCAGCCTGGTTACTGTAACACCTGAGGTAACATTCGGCAGCGCTTTTAACGCGTTCTCATAAATACCGCGGAAATGATGGGACATAAAAAAATGCCTGTTCTCATCATAAGTGTCGGCCCGTATATCAAACTCCTTTGCCTGGGTTCCTCCTCTGAGCACAATTCTCTGCTTACTCGACCTCTGCTGAGAGGCAACAACAGTTGCGTTCAGTCGTCCGAACCGAAAATCCGTCTTCAGCCCGAAGAGGTTCTGGACCCCTGGAATCAGCTGACTATTGATCGCCCAGTTAAAATTACCTACTTCTATTTTTCGTATCAGACTTTCCTCCGGTGGTTTATAATTCAGGCGAAGCGCATTTTCAAAATTAAAGCTTGCTTTGGTATCGAAATTCGTCAGAAATCCCATCCGATCTCCAAGCTTCGCATTGAAATTAATATTGATCTGCTCGTTGAAAATAATGTTGGTATTGCTTCTCTGCCTGATAGGAACCGCCGGATTATTAATAAATTGATGTCCTACACCCAAATCCAGCGCCACAAACCCGTTTGGCTTGAAATCCATCAAACCATTCCCAAAAAACTTATCCAGCACCGGAGGCAAATCGAGCTTCGGCAAAAGCCCCCTTCCCCCCATTGCACTCTTCCCATCCTGCCTGGCAGCATACTCCCGCATAAGACTGTTTATCGTGCGACGATTCTGCAAAGCATCATATTCGGTAAGATCCATCCGCTCCCCGGGTCGGAAATCCAGCGTACCCTTTGGCGTCACTATTTTCTCTGACACTTCTACCTTGCCCTCATTGTCAAGTCTTATGACCGTGTGTATGTTGGCCGGATCTTTCAAATAAAGCGGGGAACGGGGCCGGCTTTCACTAAACCTGCTGCTATAGTGATCTTTCCACGAAAGCTTAATATTCTTACCGGAACGCTTGATCTTTGTGGTATCGGGAAGGGTATCGTTCAAGACAATCAGCTCCGTTGTGCTCCTCCTTTCCCCGAAAAATCTGGCTTCAGGGGTGGCCATAGCCAATAATACAGCTGTAGCCGAAAAGGATATCGTTCGAAAGGCTATTTGGTGTAGTTCGGTCGACAAAATATTTAGGCCTTATAAATAGAGGAATACCTTACCATGCAAAATCCAGAATTCAGAACGAGCGTCAGATCAAAATATTCTAAGCCACCCAAAATTAACTTGCTCTTCACCTCAATGCCTGTTTGATAAGCTGCTCAAGAGAAATATCTCCGCCAGTTTTTTTCAGAATGGCATCGACACTTTTTTCAGCTACCGCACGCGCCAACCCCAGTGTGGTCAGTGCGGCCAGTGCCTCGCTCCGCACGCCTCCCTGTCCACCTGAAGCGGGTACGATGGGGATTGTCATCTGATCCTTCCTCATCTTATCCCTTAGCTCCAGGACCACTCTTTGCGCTGTTTTCGGCCCAAGCCCTTTGATAGACTGAAGCGTACGGATATCCTCCTGAACAATCGCATGGCGAATCTCTTGCGCTGACAAGGACGAAAGCATCACCAGTGCCGTGGAAGGGCCGATGCCCGAAATACCTGTCAATAATAAAAAAAGCTGCTTTTCATCGCTTTCCACGAAACCAAACAACACGTGCGCGTCTTCCCGGATACTGAGGTAAACTTGTAATCTGCATCGCTCCCCGATATCCGGAAGTGCAGCAAATGTCTGTAAAGATATCTTAACTTCATATCCTACTCCCCCTGCATCGATAACCGAATAGGCAGGATCTTTATAGGCCAGTTTGCCTTCTATATAAGCATACATTCTTATACTTCGAACTCCGTTAAATTGAACGTAAGCAGCGCTTCAGATGCCTTCTTTATTTGCAACGACACCCACAAAAAATGAATCTTGCGGGTGCGCTGTTTTCAGTTTGCTGTCATCAACCGGACACCCTGAGTTTCATTCCGGCCTTAAGCTTATTGCCATTGATTTTATTAGCTTTTTTTAAGAAATCAACAGTGAGGCCGTAACGTTGCGATATTGTCCATAACGTATCTCCAGGCTGCACTTTATGAAACCTCGGCTTTATTATATTTGTAGTCGCAACTTCCACCTTCTCCGGCGAAGGTATCGACTTTTCAGCAGCCGGTCTAACAAGCAGCCGCTGACCTGACTGTAAATTCACACTCTTCAGATGATTGATATCTTTCAACTCCTGCACGCTCGTCTTATAGGCTTGCGCAATAGCGAAAAGCGTCTCGCCCTTTTTCACGGTATGGGTTTTAGATACTCCCGAAGCGTCCTTATCCGATGACACAGAATACGCTACAGTCTCTTTGGAAACTTTAGATTTGGTGTAATAATGTCGTTCTGTGGCCGCCGGCGAACCCGCATCCTTAACGATCGCCAATTTTTGACCGGGCACCAGCCGGTCCACATTACTGTTCCAGCTTCTGAGGTCATTCGTGGTAATTCCGTATTTATCCGCGACAGTCTGTACTGATTCACCCTCCAATACGGTATGAGACAATCGTACCAGACCCGATCCTGCCTCTTCAAATGAAGCAGATTCGCCGCCCTTCGCCGCACTGTCGGGAATCGGCGCTGTTCTTTGTACTTCAGCTTTTCCGGTCGGCCCTGCTGCCTTTGAAACAGAGGCAACCCGTGTATCTGCCCCTTCCGACGGCTGCTTTATCGCTGGAACTTTAACGGTTTTCACAATGGACAGACGCTGTCCGGCAATCACCGTGGATTTCTTCATTTTGTTCCACTTCTTCAGCTCAGAAACCGTTACCCTATACTTCCCAGCGATCTGTCCCAATGACTCTCCACGCCTTACCTTGTGCACAACCCGCGTAGTGGTAAATTCTGCCCTCTCTTCACTGGCAGCAAGCATCACCTGTCCACCGGCAAGTTTAGAGGACGAATCCCGGATCGCCCAAAGCTCTTCCTTGATCATGCTCATTTTCACAGCGGGCACCCTCATCACAAAATTATCAGTGCCGGCCGGCAACATGTTCCCAAGTATCTGAGGATTTAACTTCTTAATTTCATCCAGCGTCACACCACTCAGGTTAGCAAAAGTATTCAGATCCAGATAACCATTGATCTGTAATGTGTCGCTCGCTACAGGGTATTCCGGTTCATGAGGAAACTCTCCGTGGTCCTTATGAAAATTCATCATGTAAACCATGGCAACAAACTGAGGGACATAGTTTCTGGTCTGCTTGGGAAGTGCATTATAGACCGTCCAGAAGGTAGTCCCTCCTGATCTCCGCATGGCTCTCTTAACAGACCCGGGACCTGCATTATAGGAAGCCAGCGCAAGCTCCCAGTCGCCAAAAATTTTATAAAGTTGCTTCAAATAACGACACGCCGCATCCGTAGACTTTACGGGATCAAAACGCTC
>CAZAVR010000394.1:0-4453 GCA_964488435.1 uncultured Cytophagales bacterium
TGTTTATGGACGGGAACAAAGCGGAACATGTAAAGGAGGCTGCCGCTGTAATCGGGAGGTTCTGCAATATTGTCGGCGTACGCTCTTTCGCAGGCCTTGAAAACAGGGACTCGGACTATGCCGAACAGGTTTTCCACCAGTTTAAAAGGTATGCCGGGGTGCCGATAGTCAACCTCGAATCGGCAACGAGGCACCCCTTGCAGTCCCTTGCAGACTGTATCACCATCGCCGAATACAAGCCTGTGGAGCGGCCGAAAGTGGTTCTGACGTGGCTGCCGCACATCAAGCCTCTTCCGCAGGCTGTGGCCAACTCTTTTGCCGAATGGATGAACAGGTCGGATGTGGAATTTGTGATCACACACCCCGAGGGTTACGAGCTGGCGCCTCAATTTGCAGGAGATGCCCCCATTGTATACGACCAGAGAAAAGCCCTGGAAGGTGCCCATTTTGTTTACGGCAAAAACTGGTCGTCTTATGGTCAATACGGCCGGATGCTTACCGACGGCCGCGGCTGGGAGATAACGGAAGAAAAAATGGCGCTTACCGACAATGGCTATTTTATGCATTGCCTTCCGGTGAGGCGCAACCTGAAAGTAACCGACGGCGTGCTCGACAGCCCGCAATCGCTGGTGATCGAGCAGGCTGCCAACCGGGAATGGTCCGCCCAGGCGGTGCTGAGGGAGATTTTGTCGGGGTTGTAGGAGCCGGCCAGATGTTACCTGAACAGGAAGGATAAATCTCCCGGCCATTGATCAAACCCGGTGGAAGAGATCTTTTCGTAGGTAAGATAGTGGTCGGTAAAATGATGGTTCTCACGCGTTGTATTCATCTTTATATGGACAACCGGTTGGGCTTTGCCCGGTGCTAGTTTTACTCAAAAACCTCAGAATACTGCAAAAAAGAAACTTGTCTGGGTGCCGCTCGCATACGAAAATGAGGCCTGGCCCGGTGTGATCGTGTAGAGTGACGACACCCGACATAAAAAAGAATACGCTAAATACTTCACTCAGCCCCTCCTCGAGGCGCTGATCGTTTACAACGATGGTAAGGAAAACAAAGCTTTTCTTGTCCAAATCGCCTATGACCCCATTAGCTTTGCTGCCAATAACTACGATCTTCGCAAATCCGACTTCACAGGTACACTTCTGCGTGCCAGCTGGGACGACGAGCTGGAAAAAGGAGCCATTTATGAAAAAGGGAAACTCGTTAAAGCATTTGCAGACCCGAAATCTGAACAGACAAGAAATGGTAGGGTGGCCGACTGTACCTATACATATGTAGAGTACCAAACCTATTACATAGCCAGCGACGGCGTATTTACAGTTGTTCTCAATCGCGATGGCGACAGGTTTGTGATACTTCCGGAGCAGGTTCCTCTGGCGGTGGCGGCTACTATGATCCGCTGGTGCACAGTGGGAGCGGAGGGTATACAATCCCGACGACTTATCCGTTGTATAGTTTTAATATACATGGAGCGATGTTGGGGAATTCTGCGGATCGGGCAAACCTTAACAACAACATTAAAAATGCTGTGAATTCAGTTAGTTTAGGATCTGGCCTTCAGTCGTTTACATGGAGCAAAGCGGCCATAATCGCACGATCTTTCGGTGGGGATATTAATGACTTTCTACCAAAAATCACCGTTGGTGGCAAAGCAGTTGGTGCCATTGGCGTCGGGTTAGGAGCTTTTGGGTTTGCGACAAGTATGTATTCCCTAGTAATCGGTTTAGCAGAAGACGGGTATACTTGGGATGAAGACGGTTGGAACTCCGTACAACTAGGTCTTGCAACCATCGGCTTGGGAGCTGCATTTTTTACAGCTCCATGGATCGCGGTAGTTGGTGGAATCGCAGGAGGAGCCTAAATTGCTATCGCGGTTTATCAACTTAGTTCCACTCCATAGCCAAGCTTTCCACTCACAAATAATGCAACCTATTGCCAAACACTTCCTGCTAAATTGTAAAAATGCCCTTTACACCTATCAAGTAAGAACCCGAGGGAAAGAAGAGGCAGACAAAATCTATTCTTTGCTATTTACTATCGCGTTATTTCCATTCTATGGGTGCATCCTGGTGCTGGCAGGGGTAATCATGTATCGTTTTCAAATCCCATTTCCGGCCTTCTTTAAAACTAACATTTTTGGGTTTTTCCTTGGAGTTATTATCACGCACCTTCCCGCCTGGTATTACGTTAAAGCCATCTACAGGCTTTCTACCAAATACCCGCCGGAGATCATAGAAAATA
The DNA here is from genome assembly GCA_964488435.1 of uncultured Cytophagales bacterium. Taxonomy (GTDB): domain Bacteria; phylum Bacteroidota; class Bacteroidia; order Cytophagales; family Spirosomataceae; genus JBEBSO01. The sequence continues at coordinate 2,245 of CAZAVR010000394.1, forward strand.
ACCGAAAAGTAAACTGGTATATGTTTGCTGTTATGATGATTTTTCTCAGTGGCCCTCTCCTTTGTGTCGTGATTGCAGTAGTGTTTGCACGACCTCCGGCTTAATATTTATTTAAGAGTAGCTAAAAACTATTTCTATACGTTGGATCAATGTTCTTTGATAAGGTTGTGGGTATGGGGCTAACTACCTATTTGAGGAATGGTCGCATTTCTCTTTGGGGATATGTTATCAATGAGGGAGGGGAACGGCGCACATTGGAAAACGATTTAAAAAAATGGAAGGAGAAATAATTTGATGAATACATGCTCACCCGATACTATCTCCGTAGTCCTATTCTATTGCAATCAAAGAACCGGTCATTTCGGGCAAGGGGCATTTACAAATGCTCTTTTGCCTCTCTTTAAGGAAAATAAGGAAATCTATAAACTGATAATTATCAGAACTGACAGCTATTACAGCAAAGAAATGGCCGTTCGGCACGACGAAGGCACAGAAACCATTGACCTCCCCACCTACCCGGGCGCACAACGACTAACCGGCGAAAATATCCCATCTCAAAAACAGTACGCATGCTACCTGGCCGGGAAGCTCTATCCATATCTGGTAAATAGGCAAAATCTGCTTCTCTGGGCCAATAGTGTAGATTATCTCAACCTTGCCATAGAATTAAAAGAATTATTCCCTTCGGCAAAGGTCCTGTATGTACACCATTCGTTCAGTTGGAAATATCTCATGAACGTCGACGACGCTGTATTTTCCAGGGAATGGAAAAATGATAACAGCGACTTTCATCCCCTGGCATTTGAGATGACCGCATGTCTGCCTGTGAAAGCAAGCCCAGGTTTCTACCTGCTGATATCCTCCGTATACCTTCTCGGGTCATAGCCCTTGGCAAACAAGGGATACTGATCGAATATCTTACGGACTACATTCCGGTAATAGTTATTGGGGTTTACTTCATGCCCGAGAATTCCGGATGCATAGCCCCGCCAAACCACCTGGTCGGAGCTGGCGTCGATCAGGGAAACGATCAGGGTGCCTTTCTCAAGCGCGTATTTAACAGGCTCATACCTGAAGCTGTCGTTTTCGGTATCTACCCACGATTTGATGACCGGCTGCATGTACCCCTGGTAGCGCAGGTTGTCGTAGAATATCCCGTAGTTAACCAGGAGCGTCGGCTCTTCTGCCGTAAGCTTATACCCCCTGGCCTGCATCTGCCTGCGGATCGCTTCGTATATTTCCGTACAAAGGTTATTGGTATCGCGCTCGCACTCCAGGAACGTATAAGTGGAATAGCTTTTAAAATTGGTTTCGTAGCTGTAGTCATGTTCAACAAACACCTTCCTGGCATTCGAACAACCCGCCAGTGCAACCAAAATGCCCGCAGCGAAAACATAAAATAAACGCGAAAGAATCATCGGGAAAAGAGTATTAAGTGAGCATAATTCAGGTTAATCCGGACTTGAAGCTAGTAAAGCTAGCAAAATGACATCTGAATGTCAATAGCCTGATTATGATTTAATTATTATGCCTTCTAGCGTTTTGGCGAAATTATGAAATTGATTCACCCTAAATTCCCGAAATTTATTTTCTTCACCCCTTGCTTCGTTTTTTTCCCGGGTTGAAACCCGGGGCCATGATATGGGTCGATCCGATGGGATCTTTGCCTTTTCGGTCTCTCCCTTCAGCCATCACCCTTTTTGATAATACGCGATCGCTTTTCTCATCTCAGCCGGGGTAACGACCACATCGTAGGCGCAGCTTCCAGCTCCGTCGAGAAGGGAGAAGCGGATCTCCTTTCCTCGGTTTTTCTTGTCCTGGCGGGTCAGCGCAAGTATAGGCTCCACATCGGCATCCTCTATGGCTACAACGCCGTACACAGAGAACAGGAATTCCTCTATCTGTAAAAAAAGCGCCTTCGGGATCAGTTTCCTGCTATAAGAGAGATATGCCTCCATCAGCATCCCGATGGCAATGGCCTCTCCGTGAAGGAGCTGCCTGGACCTGGGTTTCTCCAAAAAACGTGTCTCCACCGCATGCCCCAGCGTGTGCCCGAAATTCAATATCTTCCTGAGGCCCTTCTCCCTGGGGTCTTCCTCTACCACCTTCGACTTAATGGCCACAGAATGTGCGATCAGCCCCGGCCAGCTCTGGTCTTCAAAATCGGTTTTCCTGATCTCTTCCCATTTTGATCCGTCGGCAATCAGGC
>CAZAVR010000395.1:0-4429 GCA_964488435.1 uncultured Cytophagales bacterium
TTTTTAAGGACAGGCATAATATCGAAACGAAGGAGGTGCAGATTTACCGGCAACTCCGGCAGCATACGTATATATCGAATGGTTTGGAAGCAGGGGAGACGATTATTTCGGAGAATGGGCTTCTGGTATATGATGCTTTAAACGACTAGGATACCATGAATACTTTTCTTAAGAAATTGATCGGGTTCTCGTTGAAGAACCGGGTGCTGACCTTTTGCTGGGTCGCGTTACTGGCCGCGGGTGGTGTGGTGAGTTTTACCAAAATTCCTATTGAGGCATTTCCGGACGTCACCAATACGCAGATCATCATCGTGACGCAGTGGAGCGGACGGAGTGCCGAAGAAGTGGAGCGTTTTGTGACTACGCCGCTGGAAATAGCGATGAACAGTGTGCAGCGGAAAACCAATGTCCGGAGTATCACCATGTTTGGTCTGAGCGTGACCAAGATCATCTTCGAAGATAATGTAGAGGATTTTTTTGCCAGGCAGCAGGTAAATAACCAACTGGTCAATGTGCAACTCCCGGAAGGCGCCGATCCGGAGGTACAACCTCCTTATGGCCCGACGGGGGAAATATTCAGATATGTACTCAGGAGTAATACCCGCGATACCAGGGACCTGCTTACCATCCAGAACTGGACGATTGACCGGGAGCTGAGGCGCGTTCCCGGCGTGGCCGACGTGGTGGCATTTGGAGGCCAGGAGAAGATCTACGAAATTTCGGTGGACCCGCTTAAACTTCAGCAATACGATCTTACTCCCGTAGAGCTTTACGAGGCGGTGAGTAAATCGAATCTCAATGTAGGTGGAGATGTCATCGAAAAGAATGGGCAGGCTTATGTCGTGCGCGGTATAGGATTGCTGGACAATCCGAGCGATATTGAGAATACCATCGTGGATATATTTAATGGCAACCCGTTGTTGGTGAAAGATGTCGCGACCGTGCGGATTTCAAGCGCGCCGCGTGTAGGGCAGGTGGGGCTGAATGACCTGGACGACGTGGTCGAAGGGATAGTCGTCATGAGAAAAGGAGAAAATCCAAGTGAAGTCCTGAAGTTGGTGAAAGCAAAAATAGAAGAACTGAATGCATCCGTTTTGCCCTCGGACGCCCGCATGGAGACATTCTATGACCGCGATAACCTGATGAGCTATTGCACGAGAACCGTGATGAACAACCTGCTGGAGGGGATCGTCCTGGTTACGGTCATCGTTTTTGTTTTCATGGCCGACTGGAGGACTACGGTGGTGGTTGCTATCGTGATTCCGCTGGCACTGCTTTTTGCATTCACTATGCTGCATCTGAAGGGCATGAGTGCTAATCTGTTGTCACTGGGCGCTATCGATTTCGGGATCATCATAGATGGGGCAGTGGTGATGGTGGAAGGTATTTTCGTTGCACTGGATCACAAGGCTCACAGGGTGGGGATGGAGCGCTTCAACAAACTTGTGAAACTTGGCCTGATCAAGACGACCAGCCTCCAGATGGGAAAACCTATTTTCTTCTCGAAGTTGATTATTATATCAGCGCTACTCCCCATTTTTTCTTTTGAAAAAGTAGAGGGAAAAAATGTTTTCACCGCTTGCCTGGACTTTAGGATTTGCCTTACTGGGTGCTTTGATTTTTACACTCACCCTCGTACCTGTGCTTTGTTCTTATCTGCTGAAGAAGAATGTGCGGGAGAAGGAGAATTTTTTCACACGATTCGTGAACGCTTCCGTAAAAAGAGCCTTCGGATGGGCATTCGCACGGAAGAAAATTACGCTCATGATCGCGTTTCTTTCTTTCGGGCTTACCATTTTCTCTACACGTTTTCTGGGGACGGAATTCCTTCCTCAGCTTAACGAGGGTGCACTTTGGGTGGGAGCTAAAATGCCCATGAGCTACTCTTTGCCGAAATCGGTGGAAATGGTATCGATTTTGCGAAAGGAACTATTGTCCTTTCCGGAGGTGAACGATGTGCTGTCCCAGACGGGCAGAAGCAACGATGGAACAGATCCCAGCGGCTTTTACTACGTTCAGATGCAGGTTAACCTCAAACCAAAAGAAGAATGGGGACGAAAGGTGTCGCTCGACGAACTGGTGGAAGAAATGGATGTGAAATTAAAAAAGTACCAGGGGATCAACTATAATTACTCCCAGCCGATCATTGATAACGTGGCGGAGGCTGTGGCTGGAATGAATGCTTCCAATGCTGTCAAGATCTTCGGGGACGATCTGGACAAGCTTGATGAGTATGCAGACCAAGTGATAGATCAGATCAAGGATATTCCGGGTATCAAAGATGTGGGGGTTTTAAGAAATATCGGGCAACCAGAGATAAGCATTCTGCTTGACGAGGAGAAGATGGCGATATACGGAATCACCAAAGCAGACGCGCAGGCGGTTATCGAAATGGCTATTGGAGGTAAAACGGTCACGCAAAAGTACGAAGGCGACCGGCGTTTCGACATTCGTATCAGGTATGAGGCAGACTACCGGAAAAATGAAACCGACATTATGATGCTGATCATACCTACGATTACCGGTAAGCGTATTCCGTTGAAGGAAATTGCCACGATCAGGCAGGTGACCGGTCCTGCTTTTATTTACCGTGACAATACCAAGCGATTCATCGGTGTCAAGTTTTCCGTAAGGGAGCGGGATTTGGGAAGTACGATCGCGGAAGCTCAGAAGAGTGTAAAGAGTCAATTGAAACTGCCGGAGGGCTATCATATTGAATGGACCGGTGAATTTGAAAACCAGGTTAGGGCGAGTGAAAGGCTGGCGCAGGTCGTGCCTATCAGTCTGGTATTGATTTTTGTTTTACTTTTTATCATGTTCGGAAGCGTCAGAGATGCCGGATATGTTCTGATCAATGTGCCTTTTGCGCTCATTGGTGGGATACTTGCACTCCATGTTACCGGAATGAATTTCGGTATCTCAGCGGGTGTGGGTTTTATAGCTTTGTTTGGCATTTGTATTCAGAATGGAGTGATACTCATTACAGAGATACAAAAGCAGTTCAAAGTATCGCGGGATCTTACCGTCTCAATCATGAAATCTGTACACATACGAACCAGACCCGTAGTTATGACGGCGCTTATGGCGGCCCTCGGGTTGCTCCCGGCTGCACTAAGCACAGGTATCGGATCCGAAAGTCAAAAGCCGCTGGCGGTGGTGATCATCGGAGGTTTGATTACCGCGACGCTGTTTACTTTGCTGGTGTTTCCGATTGTATATTATTTGCTGTCCGCGAAGAAACATACGTCGTAAGCCTGATCTACAGGGAGTCTGATTTTTTTGCCCGGTACCTGGTGCCGGGCATTTTTGTACCGGTAACCGGAAACAGAGCCACTTGGAGAGTGGTTATCTATAAAAGTTACGAATTTTTTTTGACAATACCAAAAAAATATGCAGCCTGATGAGAAGGTAGCTGTGGAAATCAGGTGCTTGTCGCTATATTCAATGTTTCCGGGTAATTCCCCCATCATTCATTTATATTTTTACGTAAATTCCCTGCCTGGTAAATATTCTTGGTAATTTTAAAGGCTTGATGTAATCATTACATTTATGAATATTTCTTTTATCGGTGCAGGAAATGTAGCCTGGCATCTCACGCAAAAGCTGGAGAATGCGGGTCATTCGATCATTGATGTTTTTAGCAGAGATATACAAAATGCCAAAAGTCTGGCTGCCCAACTTTACGATACCGACGTGAAGCATGATCTCAACTATTCCGAAAGTCCGTCACAGGTATTTGTTATTGCGGTGAAGGACAGCGCACTGGAGGAGGTGGTTGAGCGGCTGGTATTACCGGAAAATGCTATCCTGGTCAACACGTCCGGAACGCTTCCCTTGGAGACCCTGGAGAAATTAGTGGAAGTATACAGCGATGTGCCCGTTTGTACTGGTGTGTTTTATCCCCTACAGACATTCACCAGAGAGGAGCCGCTGGCGAGTGGTGAAATTCCGTTTTGTATCGAAGCATCAGATCAGCAAACCGCTGAGAAACTGGTCAGCCTCGCACAGAGCATCAGCCGGAACGTTTATGAAATTGATTCTGAAGAACGCAAGATTCTTCACATAGCGGCTGTTTTTGCAAATAATTTTACCAATCATCTTTTGAGCGTGTCCGCCGACGTGCTTGAACGTGAGGGGTTGGATTTCGAGATGCTGGGCCCCTTGATCACTGAAACTTACAGGAAGGCGCTGGCTGCCGGAGATCCTTCTTTCGTACAAACAGGCCCTGCGCGGCGAGGGGATTGGGAGACCACCAATAACCATTTGGCGTATTTGCAGGCTGCCAGTCCGGAGTGGGCAAAACTGTACCGCACGATAAGCGAAAGTATAAGAGAGAAACATTTTGGAGAAGATGAGTAAACGCGGGCGGATGTCAGTGATGGAACGGGTCAGGAATTTTGCTGAATAAATTTAAACTTTAATAAACAAT
>CAZAVR010000396.1:0-4420 GCA_964488435.1 uncultured Cytophagales bacterium
CCAAAAATGTATATTCATTCATGGCTGCGGAAATTGTACCACATCAGCTTAAAATGTACGTTATTGAATATACATTTAGCAAGTAATGTATATTCATTCATGTGTTCTTCAGGGGGCCATGTAGCTCTGTTCAGTCGCTATAAAATGCCACCGTTGGTCTTTCGGGTCAAAATTAAATGTAAATTATTTCTGATTCATTTACATTTTTATATATTTGTTTATCAGTTGTTTAAAATAGATTCAGAAGCGTAGTTTTACGCACGATTACTTGATTCCCTATGTCCCGGAAAACGAATGCTGATTATATAGAGGAGCTGCAGGAGAATAGCGAGGTGGTTATATTGAATAATCCCCTGGCAACTCCGTCATTTATACGGCAGATTTCAAAAAGCAAGCGCACAGAAGTAAATGAAGTATATACGCCGAAGATATTTTTTGAGATAGCTTCACGACTCAAACCATCTGATCTTAAGAACATAAGCCGGAACACCAATATAGTACTTACGCTTGAAATAAAGAATTTTCTGAAGAGTATACAAACCACAAATACTTCAGGCTATTCCTATCTGATAGAGTCAATTAAGCACTTGCAGACCACACTGGTAGAGTGGGTGGAAGGAAAGGAGACCATTGTTGTACCCATCATCACACAAAGTGTGCATACCCACGATTCCGGTAAGATAGATCTCTATGTTTCTCATGACCTGGCCAGGCAGATTTTACAAGTAAAAGAGACCCAGAATTTCAGCTTTTTCAAGAAGAATATATTTGCCTTGCAGACGACACGCTCTATAAAGCTTTTCCCTTTTTTGAGCAGCTGGAAAAACTACGGGCGCCCCATAGAGGTTGATTTAAAGGTATTGAAGGATAAGTTGGGATTCAACAAGACGGTATATACCCGTTATGCTTCCTTCAAGAAGCATGTGCTTGATCCGGGTATACTGGAGATCAATGAAAAAACGGATTTGTTTGTAAAGTATGAACCATTGGGTACCAATCTTGAATCCAAAAAGCCAAGAGTAACGGGTATAAGGTTCTATATTCAGGAGAAAAAGAATCTGAAACTACTTCAAAATCAGGCTAAAGCAGCTTCTTCCCCTACCCCATCCGGAGTGGATTCTTTTATAGAGATGGAAACCGTAGATTTCAGAAGACGTTGGTTGAAGCACAGCCAGGAATTTTATGACAGATTGTTGGGTATACCCGCAAATCGTGATGTATACAACAAACTTCTGGAGAAGTTTGCCGGCTCATCTCTGGTGAATGAATTCAATCTTTTTGTGGATTCAGAAATTATGATGAAAGAGTTCTTCCGGCTGTTTCCTTTTCATTCTGAATCTATGCGTTCACTTAGCTCTATCCGTATGCATATTGAGGTGTTGGAGAAGAAGTCGAAAGAGGCGGGATTTTTACTTCATTTTGAGCTGGATGAGAACTTTGGTTTGAAAGTAACCAAGCTGGCCTGACAGACATCCTGAAAAAATTTGGTTATAAAATTTGCTCAATAGGCTCGTTGGCCATAGAAAAATAACTATTTTGCAACAAATAAGTATTTTTCTATGGCTGATTCGCTTTAATTCATTTAGTTTTGTCGGAATATTACAGGATCTAAATTGAGTTAATAAGTGAAAATAGAACGTGCGCTCCTTATCATTGTTTTATTGATAAGTATTTGGCCATTATCTGCGCAGAAGCCAAACCAAAATCACAAGTATCATATTAACAAAACAACATCCCCTGTTCGTATAGACGGTATCGGTGACGACGCTGCGTGGGAAAATGCGCAGGTGGCGAAGAATTTTTTCATGATGCAACCCATGGATACGAGTTTTGCTGATGCAAAGACAGAGGTGAAAATGACCTATGACCGGCAAAATCTGTATATTCTCGTTACTAATCATAAGCCTGTACCCGGAAGCCTGGTGGTAGAGTCTTTGAAGAGAGATTTCAGTTTTAACAAAAACGATAATTTTCTCATGTTTATGGATACATTCGATGATCGTACCAACGGTTTTACGTTTGGATCCAATGCAGCAGGTGCACCCTGGGATGGATTGCAGGCAGACGGTGGTTCTGTTGATCTCAGTTGGGACAACAGATGGTTTACCAAGGTTAGGAACGACCAGGATAAATGGGTATGGGAAGCGGCTATACCTTTTAAAAGTATACGATATAAGCCGGGGATAGATCATTGGGGCGTGAATTTCAGCAGGTTAGATTTGAGTATTTCTGAAAAATCATCCTGGGCACCCGTGCCAAGGCAGTTTGCATCGGCTAACCTGGCCTACACCGGGGTATTGGTTTGGGATCAGCCACCTCCCAAACCAGGGCCAAATATCTCTGTCATCCCTTATATGGCCGCGCGGTTTTCCAGGAACCATGCGGCTAGTACCGCTTTGACTTCAAAGGTTAATTTCGGTGGAGACGTAAAAGTTGGGATAACGCCTTCCCTCAATCTGGATCTTACGGTAAATCCGGACTTTTCCCAGGTAGATGTAGACGTCCAGCAGACAAATCTGGATCGTTTCGAGTTATTTTTTCCTGAGAGAAGGCAGTTTTTCCTGGAGAATGCCGACATTTTTGCCAATTTTGGCTACGCTACATTCAGGCCTTTTTTCTCCAGGCGTATAGGATTAGGTGTTCCCATTGTTTTTGGCGCAAGGCTCAGCGGAAAGTTGGATAAGAACTGGCGTATAGGCGTGCTGGATACACAGACAGCCGCACAAGACAGTCTTCCGGCACATAATTTTGCTGTGTTTGCCCTTCAGAGAAAGCTGTTTGCACGATCAAATGTAAGGTTCATGTTTGTTAACAAGCAATCTTTAAATTATTCAGATGTAAGAAACAGGGGATATAATCTGTACAATAGAAACGTAGGTGCGGAATTCAATCTCGCTTCAGTTAATAATTTATGGACGGGTAAGGCATTGGTATTCAGGTCTTTTTCTCCCAACACAACAGGAAGGTCTGAAGAATGGAGCCATGCTGCGGATATCAGTTATAACAAGGCCAATCTGTTTGGTCAGTGGCAGCACGAGTATGTAGGAAGTGACTATAATGCAGAGGTAGGGTACGTTCCCAATATCACACGCGGAAAGTATTACAAAATAGGCCCTAGTATTGGCTACCTTTTTTTTATAAAGTCTTCTGTATTGATCAGTCACGGGCCTAAGCTTACCGGTTCTATGTACTGGGACAGAAATTTTAAGCATAGTGACAGCGAACTTATCCTGAACTACAATTTTAATTTTAAAAGTAGAGCAACAGGCCTTATATGGCTGGCAGATAATTACGTAAAGCTTTTGCAACCTTTTGACCCCACAAATACTGGTAAAGAGAAGCTGGCTACGGGAACAGAACATAACTGGAAAACTGTTGGCTTTGAATATGTATCAGCCCCGCAAAATGTATTTACATATACCCTGGCAGGCAGGTATGGCTCCTATTATGCGAAGGGTAGCCGCACCAATTTCCGAAGTGAGCTGGGTTACAGATTTCAACCCTATGCAGCCGTCGCATTCGCCGGTAATTACAACCGGATTGTGTTGCCGTCGAGTACTACAGATTTGTGGTTGTTGGGACCAAGGATAGATGTTACATTTCGTAACAACCTGTTTTTCACCACATTCGTCCAGTATAATAACCAGGCGAAGAATGTGAATCTGAACACCAGGTTTCAATGGAGATATAAACCCGCTTCCGACTTGTTCCTGGTCTACACAGACAATTACCTGCCGGAAAATTTTCATGTAAAAAACAGGGCTCTGGTACTGAAATTCACCTATTGGTGGAATATTTAGTACCAGAGCCCCTGATTGCGACTGAGCGCTATGCTGCTTATGAATTGGCTAGCGCCCGGTCGAGATGCACGTACCCGCCATCCACGTAGATGAGTTGTCCGGTGGTATGGCTGGACCTGTCAGAAATAAGAAAGGCTGCCATATTTGCTATTTCTTCAACTGTCGTCATTCTTTGACCGAGCGGTATGTTCTTCACGATGGAGGCCAGCTTTTCTTCCGGATTGCTTAGTGTTTGAATCCACTTTTGATATAAGGGCGTCCAACATTCGGATACAACAATAGCATTCACACGAATTCCATATTTGAGGAGCTCTACAGCCCACTCTCTTGTCATCGCATTTCTGGCGCCATTGGCAGCAGCATAGCCCGAAGTGCCTCCCTGACCTGTGTCGGCTGTTTTGGAAGTGATATTGACGATACTCCCCTTTGTTTTGATCAGATGAGGAAGTGCATGGTGAGCCAGGAGGTAATAGTGAACCACGTTTCTGTGGAGAGACGCCATAAAATTCTCATAATCACCATTCTCAAGTCCTACCCCATCGTTGACTCCGGCGTTATTCACCAACCCAACACAACAGGAAGGTCTGAAGAATGGAGCCATGCTGCGGATATCAGTTATA
>CAZAVR010000397.1:0-4387 GCA_964488435.1 uncultured Cytophagales bacterium
TCTGTATTAAAAAGTTCCTGATCAGACGCGACAGCATTAATAAATTCCTTTTTACTTCAACAGCTCCTGATAAATGACATCCATAATACCTGTTCTTACGTTAAGCTGTCCAAGGAGCGCGTTGTCACGCGTGGGATACACCCTGTTAGAAAGAAACACGTAATTAAGGTTCCAAACCGGATCTGCCCAGGTCATGATGCCCGTAAATCCGGTGTGTCCATAGCTGGCCGGGCTGGCAAACCGGGGAGCGTTTCCGGAATACTTAAAACTCGGTTTGTCAAACCCTATTCCTCTTCTGCTTCCCGATTCAGGGAACTGATATCTTGTAAATTCCTGTATTGCGTCCTTACCTATGAGCTGTTTTCCCCCAAAGTATCCGTTCTGAAGATACATCTGCCATACCTTCATGACGTCGTTGGCATTCCCGAACAGTCCTGCATGGCCGCTTATGCCTCCGAGCATAGCTGCTCCCTCATCATGCACCTGTCCGTGTATCAGTGTTTTGCGAAAAAATGTATCCCTCTCTGTAGGCACGATGTCTTCGGGCTTGTAGTATCTCAGCGGATTCAGTGTGAGAGAAGTTGCCCCCATTTTGTTATAAAAATTTTTCTTCAGAAAATCCTCAAATTCCATTCCGCTGATATTTTTTACCACTTGCGGATATAGAATAAAGGAAAGGTCACTGTACACGTAGCCTTCCTCCTTGTTCAGTGGTGAATCGCGGATGGATTTAAAAACGACAGAAGCATATTTTTTATAGATAAACAGGCTATCTCCCACCACTGAAACAGGAAATCTCCGCGATTTCCTGGTACTGAAAGTATTCTTTTTCCAACTTCCGTCCGGATTCCTCGCCTGGCGCCAGAACTGGATCCACGACTGTAGACGGGCACTATGGGTAAGCACCTTTCGCCAGGGAAGATCTGCCTTGTTCGACGTTTTGAAGTCGGGAAGATAATCCCCCATGGTAGCGTCAAGATTAAATTTCCCCTGATCATAAAGACTTAGCAAAGCCAGGGTGGAAGCAGTCACTTTGGTAACAGAGGCGAGGTCATAAAGATCTGTAAGTTTTACCGGAGACTTACTTTCGAAAGTCGGATGACCGTAGGCTTTTCTGAAAAATACCTTGCCGTCTTTTGCCAACTGCACCACACATCCGGGAGTGGCTCTCCGCTCCACTGCCATGTTGGCTATAGAGTCGATCTTGAATGTAATTACCCGCGAGTCAAGTCCTACTTCTTCCGGGATGGTATATTTCAGCCGGCCCAGTGCCGGTGTTTCAAACCCGTCGTTATACCGATAGGCCGCATTTACGGTCACCGGTAGCTTCCCCCGTCCGGGTATAGCGCCAAACAGGAGCTGAGCAGACAAGTCTTCCGTAAAAGCGGTAAGCTGATAAGCCATCACAATCCCCCTCGCCTTGTCTATCCCCTGAAGCTTGTCCAAGACATAAGGGTTTCCAAAAATTGTCAATACGGCCTTTCCCGAGGCGGTCAGCGCTTCGACAGCCTTCTTTACCCCATCGGTAAGTCCGTACTTCCGGCCAGGTGAAATGCTCGCCAGATGAACACCCACAAGCAGAAGGTTATAGTCGGATAATCTTGCGCTCAACTGCGCAATTTCCGCGTCTGTAGCCTGAGCGGAAACATTGAAATTATCCACTCTGGTATAAAGTGACGCGGTTTTCTGAAAGGTCGTTTCCGCTTCTGAACCGACGGAAACCACAGCAATCCTGAGTGTATCCAACTCCCTCAGCGGTAGTAAACCGGATTGATTCTGCAACACGGTCAAAGCCCGTTCGGTAAGTAGTCTGTTGGTCAGCTCTGCTGCTTTCGGATTCAGGTCTTCATAAAGGTTATGAAGAACAACCGGCGTATACCTGCTAAGCCCCGCCCACGCCTTGGCCTCAAGGACTTTCCTGCATCTGCGGTCAAGTTCTTCCTGCGTAATTCTCCCTTCTGACACTGATTTTCTTATCTCTGCAATGGCCATGGGCACATCTTCTGTAAACTCCAGCAAATCCATCCCAGCTTCCAAGCCTTTGGCATCCGCTATTCCATTCGAAAAGTATTTGGTTACCCCTTTCATGTTCATAGCATCGGAGAAAATCAGACCCTGAAAACCCAACTGCTTTTTTAACAAGTCAGTCACGATGGGTTTCGAGAGCGTAGACGGCAGATTAGGCGTGGCATCCAAAGCAGGAATACTCAGGTGCGCGATCATCATGCCACTCAGGCCATTGTTGATCAACAGTTTAAACGGGAACAATTCGAGTGTATCCAACCGTGTACTGTTGTGAGCGATCAGCGGCAAGTCATGATGAGAATCCGTCCCTGTATCACCGTGGCCGGGGAAATGCTTTGCACTGGTCAACAAACCATGATCCTGCATACCCAACATATAAGCCAGGGCTTTTTCCCCGACTTTGTATCTGTTCTCTCCGAAGGATCTGAAATTAATGACTGGATTGGCCGGGTTATTGTTTACATCAGCAACAGGAGCGAAATTGACATGTACGCCAAGTCTTCGGGCCTGAGCGGCAAGCTCTGCCCCCATTTTATAAATCAGGTCATTATACCCCTGGATAGCTCCCAGTGTCATCTGGTATGGGTATCGTACGGTAGAGTCGAGACGCATAGCGAGTCCGAATTCGGCATCCATCGCAATGAGCAAGGGGACTTTCGACAAGGCCTGGAACCGGTTGGTCAGATTTGCCTGGGGCACCGGCCCTCCCTGAAAAAACACCACACCCCCTACTTTATTTTCACGGATCAGCTTTTCCACGTACTCCGGATTAGTCTTCTCTGTCCCTATCAATGATCGCCTGGTATCGGATACGGCAGCCACCATAATGAGCTGCGCTATACGTTCGTCGGGTGTGAGTGAATTGAAGACGGAATCCACCCATTGCTTCTGTACTCCGCTTAGAAAGTCGGGACGTGACGCCAACTGAGCATGGGCGTCAACGAACAGCCCAAGCCCCGACAAAGCGAAGACAACACGGGTAAAAAATTCTTTCATAATAAAATTCAAATATATGAGCTGGCAAAAAACTAGAAAACTCAGCAGGCCTCAGGGTTGCCCTCCTTCCAGGAGAAGAACAGCGTCTCTGTTACGCTGCCAAACAGCTTCATTCAGCTGGTTGTTCGCATGCGTGGTCAGTAAGCCAGAAGCCGCTCCTGCACCCAGCCCTACCCAAAAAAACGTCCTCACCCTATTCCGGTTTCCGCTGAGCAGCGCGGTGATTGATCCGGCCGCTCCAGCCAGCGAAATAACGGTAGCTATCCCGCGGTTTCTTCTCGAACGCAGATATAGATGCATGCCTTGGGGAGAAATACTAAACTCTCTCTTCAAATTTGCTGATCCTGCGTATAACCTGTCATTTTTCACGTACGCATTGCTACCCTTCATGTGAATTGTTTCCCGGTCGTACCACTCCCTTACTTTCCCTGATGAGGGCGCTACCTGTGCCTGCGACAAAAAGGGCAGCCCCAGAAAGAGTAAAATTGCAAAGAAAAAACCAGTAGGCCAGAAGTATTGCAAATTCAGAAGTTCCTTTATCATTGTAGTAGGTTGAGGAGTTTGGGTCCCAAAATAAGGATGCCCACTATTGCCGCCGTTAATGCGGAAATCAGTACCGCTCCTGCCGCTAGGTCCTTCACCCATTTTATGGCGGGGTCTATATCAGGAGAAACGCGGTCGGCCAGTTTTTCTATAGATGTGTTAAATGCCTCAGCCGTCAGAACGAAGCCTATCTGGATAATCAGCAGACACCATTCCAAGTTAGAGAGTGTCAGGAAACATCCGGCTATAATTACTAAAAGTGCAATGCCCAGGTGAATGGTAACGTTATTTTCATATCGACACAACGCCACCACGCCACTAAAAGCATATCTGAAACTATGCAGCGCTTTCAGAACAACAGACTTTCCCTTATCAACTGCCATGGATCTCCCTCAACTTACGCACAGGGCTTATTTGTTCTTCTCAGCTGCTATATACTCCTGCATCATCGCCCATTCCCGCCCGGGGTGGTCAGCTTTAAAAGTCTCAAGGTTGCCCTTGTCCTGTAAGGTAATGTAACAGGTTTTGCCGTTTCTCCCTCCAAAGCAAATATTGGATACCTTTTCACCAATCGTATTTATTGTTTTTATCAGCTTGCCTTCCGGCGAAATGATCGCTACCTGGGCCTTTCCCCATCTGGTAACATAAAGATTCCCCTTGATATCACATCTCATCCCATCCAATCCTCCGTCCTCAAACTTGTGGAGGAGACGCTTGTTAGACAATGACCCGTCAGAAGCCAGGTCAAAAGCCCAGACATTTCGCTGAACGGTCTCGTTAACGGACAGCCGCTTCTCCGGCCAGGGATTTTCGGTGGTGGCTA
>CAZAVR010000398.1:0-4375 GCA_964488435.1 uncultured Cytophagales bacterium
GAGATCGCAGAGCGCCTTCAGATTTCCATCAAAACAGTAGAGACACAAATGGGAAGGGCGCTCAAAGTTTTGAGAGAGCGTATATCAGGTGATCGTCTGGTTGCTTAATTTTCCTTACTTTTGTGTTTGGATAGTTGCGGTATGCCCCGGCATGTGCGTGGTTACCTGTATATGTATGTTTTATTTTATTGTTAGAATCCTATGCCACTTGAGCAAACATGGAGATGGTTCGGGCCGAATGATCCTGTATCCCTTTCTGATGTAAAGCAAGCCGGTGCAACCGGTATTGTGTCCGCCCTTCATCATCTGCCTAACGGGGCGATCTGGAGTCAGGAAGAAATCAAAGAAAGAAAGTCGATAATTGAAGCGGCAGGTCTGACCTGGTCGGTGGTGGAGAGTATCCCGGTACACGAGGAAATCAAAACCCGCTCGGGGCGTTATCAGGAGCACATAGCGAATTACAAAGAGTCTATATATAACCTGGGGCAGTGTGGTATCGATACCGTGTGTTATAATTTTATGCCTGTGCTCGACTGGACCCGTACCGATCTGGATGCGCCCATGCACGACGGATCTACCGGCTTAAGGTTTGACGCTACGGAATTCAGTGCGTTTGATTTGTACCTGCTCAAGCGTAAAGGTGCAGATGAAGCTTACACGGATGCACAGAAAAGCATCGCGAAAAAGTGGCTGGATAGCGCCTCTCAGGAACAGGTGGATAAGTTGATCCGAAATGTAATCGCAGGACTTCCCGGATCCGAAGAGAGTTTCACCATCGAGGAGTTTGCCCATGTGCTCGATACCTACAAGCATGTGAATGACGCTGTCCTTAGGAGTAATTTGTATCAGTTTGTGAGAGAAATAGCACCTGTGGCACAGGAGTCGGGCGTGCGTCTTTCCATCCATCCGGATGATCCTCCTTATCCTATCCTGGGTCTTCCCAGGGTGGTGAGCACGGAAGCAGATGTCAAAGCGCTGATTGAGGCTAGCGAAGTAGATGCCAACGGGATTTGTTTCTGCACCGGATCTTACGGGGTACGCCCGGATAACGATCTCGCCGGTATGGTGGAACGTCTGGGTGACAAAATCCACTTTATTCATTTGCGTGCGACCAAGCGTGAGGAAGACGGTAGTTTCTACGAAGCCGATCACCTGGACGGCGATGTAGATATGTTCTCGGTCATGAAAAACCTCGTTGCCGAGCAGCAAAGACGTGTGAAAGAAGGACGTAAGGATTTGCGTATGCCTTTCCGTCCCGACCACGGGCATCGTATGCTGGACGATCTTAATTCCGCCAAGCGAACGAATCCGGGCTACACCGGTATCGGTCGTCTGAGAGGACTGGCCGAACTTCGCGGGCTGGAATATGCCATAGAGAGAGAGATGGGGCTGCTTCGCTGAACGTAGCTTTTCTTCTTAAATAAAGTTTTGAGGCTGTCCGAGAGGGCAGCCTTTTTGCTTGTTCGGACATGACCAAATATCTGGGCTTTTTTCTGTGAATCACCCGCTTGCAAAATTGAAGCAGATGAGCAAATCCGGATTTTCTTCGTTATAATTGTAAGTCTCCTTCATTTACTAAGACCTGGAATTCCATGACTGAAAGCCAGCAAGAGAACAGAAGTTTATGGAACCAGCTTAGATTGGGAGATAAAACTGCTTTCGAGAGGCTGGTTTTGATTCATTATCGTCCATTGTATAACTACGGTTTGAGACTTTGTTCTGATGCTGAACTAATCCACGATTGCATCCAGGAACTACTTCTCTACTTGTGGGAGAAACGTGAAGTTTTGCCGGAAACAGAATATGTAAGGACTTATCTGCTTCATGCATTGCGCAACAAAGTGATCCGGGAGAACCTGCGTCTACGTAAATTGAGGGATGTGGAGGAGCTCGCATTTGAACAAGCGTTCGAGCCGCCCATTGAAGCAAAAATTGTAGAAACCGAGCAGTATGATCAAATGATCCGGCAACTGAATGCAGTTGTGAATAATCTCTCCAGACGTCAGCGGGAAGTGATTTACCTGCGATTTTATCAGAACCTTAGCTACGAGGACATTGCCGGCATCATGGAACTTAGCAAACAAAGCGTGGCGAATCTTTTGCATCGCTCCATGAAGGATATCAGGACGGGACTGCTGCCGGATCACCTCTTCGGGTTGCTCCTTATGTATTATTGGAAAGTCCATTCGCTGACTGAATTGCAATAATTTAAAAAAAAGAATACTTTTTTTGGGTATAGGAATAAACAGAATTGAACTATTGGGTAAAGTCATCAGAGCGGGCCTTGGTCCCACTACGTGAAATCTCAGGTTCAATATGATTAATTACGACGAATACGATATCGAAGGACTGGCTACAGATGATTTTTTCCGTAGCTCTGTGATTGCTCCGACCACAGCTTCCGAAGAGTTCTGGCAGGGCTGGATCGCCAGAAGCCACGATCATTTGCTTCGGTACGATGCTGCCAAGGTTCTCGTGCTTGGTTTGCACAAAGGCTTCCCTGACGATTTGGATGATGAAGCTGTAAGGCATAAGCTGGAAGAGATTATGGATAGGATGGATGCAGGTGATGAGGGAAGCAAAACGGCTATCAAACCTTTGCGGTATGGTTTCTGGATTCGGATCGCAGCTGTTCTTATTCTGGCAACGGGTTTTGCCTGGTGGTTTGCGGATCACGAAACCCCCAGGCATGAACGCCCGAAAGAGGCAGTCGTAGCAACCTCCCCGGTTGTTCATAAAATAAATTCCGGAGACACAGAAAAGACGATTATACTCAGTGACAGTTCGGTGCTGATATTATCGCCTGGTGCTTCCGTACGCTACCCTGCAGTTTTTGAGGCGCGATTCCGGATGGTTGAGTTGGAGGGTACCGCATTTTTCGAAGTGTCTCATCATCCCGATAAGCCCTTTCTGGTTCAGGCCGGTGAAATCATCACCAAAGTATTGGGAACCAGCTTTAAGATCATAGCGCCGAAAAACAGTACCAAGGTTTTGGTGTTGGTAAAAACAGGGAAAGTCTCGGTTCATCGTCAGCTGGATTTTAACCTGGCGGCGCTTGAACCGGAAAATGCTGCCACAGGAGTTATTCTCACCCGGAATGAGGGGACGATTTTTGACAAGGTTTCTCAGGTGTTGGAAAGACAGGCAAACGTCAGGATCAAAGAAGAAATTACTAAAATCAGAAATGAAGAGTTGATATTCGACGATACACCTGTAAGTGAAGTATTTAAACAGTTCGAAGCAGAATACGGGGTAGATCTGGAATTCGACGCGCAGATTTTCTCTTCCTGCCCGATCACTACGAGTTTTACCGACGAAACCCTGATGGAGCGAATCGCCATTGTTTGCGAGACAGTAGGGGCGCATTTTATCCCCCGGGATGGAAAAATCATAATAACAGGCTCTGGCTGCCAGCGCTAACCAAATCATCTCAACCGAAAACCCAAAGTGCCTGCCTATGATGAGATTTGACGTATAAAGAAGGCGGCCGATGTTCTCAGCACCGGCCGACCCTATCCCGTGAACAAGTCACTTTCATCTTTTTCTCAGCAAGATGAATGGGACCATTGCTGTCAACCCTTTAATGTATCCAACAACAATCAAACTTATGAAAAAAAACAGACAACTGCAGCGGCATTTGCTCAAGATCATGAGATTATCTTTGCAACAGATTCTTCTGGCTGTCCTTTTGGCAGAGATGGGTTTTGCCGGCCTGGTCGGAGCGCAAACTGCTCTTGATCAAAAGGTAACCATCCACATGGAGCGGCAGCATGTTAAAAGTGTACTGAATGCACTGAAGAAAAAAACAGCCTTGCGTTTTTCGTATAGCTCGGCAATCATTCCGGAGCGTCAGCTGGTAACTATCCATGCGAGTGACCTGGCAATTTCTGCGGTACTGGATCAGATTTTCGAACAGACCGGCATTCGCTACTCGCTTAGCGGCAGGCAGATTATCTTGCGCAAAGAAGAAATTATAAATCCAATCGATCGTCCCGGTAATATCGACCTGAATACTTCTCCTAAAGCAGATCGTAAAATTTGGGGTTCTGTAAAGGACAATAAGGGGGAAGGCCTGCCGGGCGTAAGTATTGTGGTCAGAGGTACTCAGCGGGGCACACTTACTGATACTGATGGAAATTTTCAATTGTCTGTACCGGACGATGCCGGCCTGCTCATTTTTACTTTTGTTGGTTTTGAACCCAAAGAGGTGGCGATCTCAGCGGAAGCCAGAATTGAGGTTACGCTCAACCCGGATGTAAAGGCCTTAAATGAGGTGGTGGTTACCGGATATGGTACCCAAAAGAAAGCCAATATAACAGGCAATGCCGTTTACTTAGTGAAAATCATCCACAAATCCTTAAATTTATCACGTAGT
>CAZAVR010000399.1:0-4358 GCA_964488435.1 uncultured Cytophagales bacterium
CGAGCACCTGAAACACCTCATTCTGGATGAAGCAGACCGCATGCTCGATATGGGCTTTTATGATGATATCATTAAGATCATCAATTACCTGCCTGCACATCGCCAGACCCTGCTGTTTTCGGCAACCATGCCCGGTCGCATCCGTACACTGGCTGCCAGGATCCTAAAAAATCCCGAGCAAATCAATATAGCCATCTCCAAGCCGGCCGAGGGTATTCTTCAGCAGGCGTACCTTGTCTTTGATCTGCAGAAAGTCGGACTTATCAAGCACATACTGAAACAGGGCGACTTCAAAAGTGTGATCATTTTCTGTTCCACCAAAGAAAGTGTAAAAATCCTTGACCGGGAGTTGCAGCGCGCCGGAATGTCGATCGAAGCCTTTCATTCGGACCTGGAACAGAAAGAAAGGGAAGCCATTATGCTCCGTTTCAAAAATAAATCGCTTAAGATCCTCGTCGGCACAGACATTCTCTCCAGAGGCCTTGACGTGGATGGAGTAGACCTCGTGATTAATTACGATGTACCGCCGGATCCGGAAGATTACATCCACCGCATAGGAAGAACGGCCCGCGCCGAAAGTACCGGAACGGCCATAACTTTCATCGCGGAAAAAGGGCAGCAAAAGTTCCATAACATTGAAACCCTTATCGATAGAGAAATTCCGAAGTTGCCATTGCCTGAGTTCCTTGGCGAAGGCCCCTTATACCAGCCCCAGATGAAAAGCCGTCACGGCGGGTCGTTCAATCGAAGCAAAAATCGAAAAAGCTTTAAGCCAAAAGGTAGGAATGCCCGCCCAAAGCCGTCGTCACAACAGAAATAATCGGATCACCCCCGCTGCAATCACCGCACCTGCAAAGGGGGCTGCTACAGGAATCCACCCGTAATTCCAGTCAGACGCGCCCTTCCCTTTGATGGGTAAAAGAGCATGTGCCAGACGTGGTCCGAGGTCTCTGGCAGGATTAATGGCATACCCGGTCGTCCCCCCCCAGGGAAAGCCCTATTCCCCAGACCAGCATCCCAACGAGATATGGACCAAACCCGCCAGGTATAGGAGCAGATCCCGCTTCGCTCCCTGTTTTTCCAATGGCGGCTATTACCACCAGGAGCAAAACTGTAGCTATTGTCTCGCTCAGGAAATTGGAGCCTGTCGAGCGGATCGCCGGACCTGTGGCAAAACAGGCCAGTTTAGTATCTGCATCCGCTGTAACGTCAAAATGCGGCCGGTAAAACAACCACACCAAAACCGCTCCCAAAAACGCACCTATAATTTGTGCGGGCAAATAGACCATTAGCTTACTCATATCTCCGTCAACAACAGAAAAAGCCAGCGTCACTGCCGGATTAATATGTGCATCGACACTTCCAAAGGCAGTTGCAGTGAAAACGCCCATGATCACGGCTATCGCCCAGCCGGTCGCTATTACTATCCAGCCTGCCCCTTCCCCTTTGGTCTGCCTGAGTATGACGTTGGCTACGACTCCGTTTCCTAAAAGAATCAGTACAAGGGTGCCGGCTAGCTCTCCGGCGAATGGTGATGAAAACATGAATCAAGAAAAATAGAGTGACTTAAAAACCAGGGACAAATATGCAAAATGTCTAACTATTTCAGAGAAATATACTCAACAAATATCTCTGGCAACTCTTCTGGCTCTCCTGACCCAAAAAAGCTTACCTTTGCACCGCGAAAACACAGCACTTCCGTATTTTACGCTCCCAAAAGACGCAGGGAGAAAAGAAGGCTGAATCTCAAAATAAAACAGTAACTGTAACCATCAAGAATAATGGGGCTCAAATGTGGAATAGTCGGCTTACCCAATGTAGGAAAATCTACGCTTTTCAATGCGATCTCAAGCGGCAAGGCTGAAGCGGCAAATTATCCGTTTTGTACAATCGAACCGAATGTGGGCGTAGTCACGGTTCCCGACCAGAGGCTGGATGTCCTGACCGGGCTTGTAAATCCGGTAAAAGTCATACCGACCATCATCGAGTTTGTTGATATTGCCGGACTTGTAAAAGGAGCCAGCCAGGGTGCAGGACTGGGCAACAAATTCCTGGCCAATATACGGGAGGTGGATGCCATCGTTCATGTAATCAGGTGTTTTCAGGATGAGAATGTCGTACACGTGGAAGGAAAAGTAGACCCGGTATTTGACAAAGAGATTATCGATGCCGAGCTCCAGTTGAAAGACCTCGAATCCATCGATAAAAAACTTCAGAAAACAGACAAGACTGCCCGCGTAGGCGATGCCAGAGCAAAAGCAGAGCTGGAGATACTGAAACAATACAAAACAGTGCTGGAATCCGGGAAAAATGCCCGGAGCCTCCCTATCTCGGCAGAAGACCGGGAAGCAGCGATCGGAGACCTTCAACTGCTCACTGTAAAGCCTGTTATCTATGTCGCCAATGTCGACGAAGCATCGATGAATTCAGGTAATGAGTTCACCGAAAAGCTTAGAGAATCCATAAAAGACGAAGGGGCTGAAATGATCATGCTTTGTGCAGCTATCGAATCCCAGATTGCAGAAATTGATGACCTGGAGGAAAGAGCGCTCTTCCTTGAGGAATTCGGCCTCTCTGAATCCGGGTTAGGAAAACTGATCCGCGCGTCCTACAGCCTGCTCAACCTCATCACCTACTTCACTGCCGGAGTAAAAGAGGTACGGGCCTGGACCATTCAAAAAGGATGGAAAGCTCCTCAGGCTGCCGGAGTAATCCACTCTGATTTTGAGAAGGGATTTATTCGCGCAGAAGTCATCAAACTGGATGACTATTCCAAATTCAAGACGGAGACAGCCATCAAAGAGGCAGGCAAACTGGCTGTAGAAGGTAAGGAATATATTGTAGCCGATGGAGATATAATGCATTTCAGATTCAACGTCTAACCGGATGATTGACTATCTTTGTTAAGAAAGCGATGTGAGGTATGAAAAGATTGCTATTGTTCCTGCTATTGATGACGGGATGGGTCACCGGCCTTTACGCTCAGGATAACTATGACCGTGCCAAGGCCTTGTCCAGTGAAGAGCTTTTTTTAAAGTCAAATTCAAGAGTCCTGACACGGCCGGGCCAAAAGTATCTGATTCTGGATTCCACGCCGCTGATCGGCGGCTTTCATCGGCAACGCTACTTTCCCGGTGACAATATTCGCTTTCGCCTGAAGGATGACCGTACGAAATACAACGAGTCCATAGGATCGGTTTCCGATTCGACGTTCAGCATCGTATTGGTAAACATTGCCGCAGCACGGATGGAAAGTCATGACATTCTGTTGTCAGACGTCCGCAAAATAAAAATGGCCCGAAGGATCCCTTTCATTACAGAGGCGGGCTTCCTGTTGCCGTTCGCGGGATTACTGTATATTGGCGCTGACTTTTTCAACAAGGGGATCGACGACAAGAGATTCACCACCGATGCCTCTACACTCGCTGTAGGTGGCCTGATCATGGGTGCGGGCTTTGTCAGCTATAAGGTCAGTTTTCCGGTTAGGAAAATCGGACGCAACCATCGCCTGCGTGTGGTCGAAACCTATTGATAGACCTCGCTTTTGACTCGAGAAATATTAATAATGGAAAACAAAATATTATTCCGTATCTATTAGAGAAAGCGATCGAATTCAGTATAATATTTTATACGACATTTAAATAACTATTTTCGATCACAAAAACACCACTTTAACAGAATTATATTTGGATACAAGTAAAAAAGGCTGCCTTTAAAGCAGCCTTTTTTACAATACATATTCAGGGATATTCTTACAACGCTCCCTCTTTTATCTCCTCCACTACGGCAGGATCCAGGAGCGTAGAAGTATCTCCTATATTTGCCACATCACCCTCTGCTACCTTTCTCAGGATTCTCCTCATGATCTTCCCAGAGCGTGTTTTAGGCAGCCCGGAGACAAACTGAATTTTATCAGGCTTGGCGATCGGACCGATGATTCTTGATACCGTTGCGGCAATATCCTTTCTAAGCATCTCTGCATCAGCCGGCTTTTTATCCGTAATAATGAAGGCATAAATCCCCTGCCCCTTGATGTCATGGGGGTATCCTACTATCGCCGATTCCACTACACCCAGGTGCATGTTTATAGCATTTTCAACTTCTGCAGTACCTATGCGGTGCCCGGACACATTAAGTACGTCGTCTACCCGGCCCGTAATTCTGTAGAAACCGTTTTCGTCCCGGAGACAACCGTCACCTGTAAAATACTTGCCCGGATAAGTAGAGAAGTATGTTTGACGTGCCCGCTCATGATCACCGTAAGTAGTACGGATTATACCAGGCCATGGGAATTTTATACAAAGGTTTCCACTGACATCATTCCCTTCCAGTTCGACACCATTTTCGTCAACAAGTAC
>CAZAVR010000400.1:0-4357 GCA_964488435.1 uncultured Cytophagales bacterium
ATTTCAAAAGGGGGAAACGTTCGGGAAGGCACCATTTCGGGGAGCACTATCCAGGCTATTCAGAGTCCCAACGGAGCAAATATCCGTTTCACAGGCCGGCCGGGTAACCCTGAAAAAATCGGCCTTTGGAGTATAACGGGCAATCACATCAGTAATCAGGATATCAATATAGAACTTACCCATGTTCGGGGTGTTTCACTAACCGGAAATACTTTCATCCGAGGCTACAAGCGGAATCTGATCGCCCGATCCTGCCACGGACTAATCCTTAGCGCCAATATCTTCGATCGAAACCCTGATTACTTCCCAGAAAATGTGGTAGCCCCGGGTGGCGTAGTTATCGAAGAATGTGATCAGGTTATCTTTGCACAAAACATATTGGAAGGTGTCTCATATGGAAATGCTGACGAGGGTGCTGCTTTGATGGTAAGGGCTTCGAAAAATATAGACATCCATAGTTCTCAGATTACGAATTCCACGTTTAGAGGTATAGGGATCGAAAACTGCGAAAACGTACAGATATCGTCTTGCCGAATTACTGATACCGGAAAAACCAGAATGATCGAAAGTATCTCTAATAAGAGCGCTGCCCGTTCTGTTTTATTTAACGGTAATGTGATCTCGCGCGGGACAGGAGGAAAAGGTATTTCAGGTGCTTCAAAAAGCATTATCAAAAAGAATACCCTGATTGATTAAAATCAAACACAGTTCCTGGCTCTCCTAAAAAGGGCTATAGAATTATACCTATAGCCCCTCTTTTCTAACCAAAAAAGAAATTATCTTACGCCTTTGGCAACCAGTTCTCCAGCAGGTAACGGCAATTGAGAACTTTCTCCTTCAAGTCATCCGGAACATAAAAATAATGGTTGCTGGCTTCAAAGCCAATGCGCGAGTCTACCGACTGGAGTTCGTAAAGCCTCCGGGCCAGTTTGATTTCACTTAACAAGATCTCCTTTAATCTCCCTTTAGCGGACGCTTTGTCTGTGCCGCCTTTACTCAGCAAGTCACGATGACGGATAAAATCCGACTGATTGGCTACGCTGCGATAAAGCACAGCGACAGCCTCCGCTATTCTGGCTTCCTTCTCAAATTCTGCTTTTTCTTCCTGCTTCAATTTTTTGTTGCCGGCTTTGCTTCTCAGTGTTTTGAGCGAGCTGTCAAATCCATCTGCCACTTTGTACAACTGACTAATGAAAACCTCTTCCGGATAAATAGCCCGCCAGCTTTTCAGATCGTCGTATCCGATCCCCACCATGGTAGATGCATATCCGGTAGGTTTATCCCACAGAAGATTGGCCGGACCTGAATGAACAGGTGCGTTGTATACGACTCCGATATGATAAGGAAATTCCCGGTAGGCCTTACTAAATCCATACCACGCTTCCACCATATCGCTGGCAGCGACGCCATAGCGCCTCTGTGCTACTTTGGTCATAGCATCTCTCACTGAAATATCAGGATCGCTCCCCACTACCGAAACTACTTCCAGGTTAGGTGAACCCGGATAGCCCCCGAGCGTCCAGCCGGTCATCAACCCGCTCACCTTCTCCTCACGAAGGTTCACCGCATGCTGCGCTACATTCTCCAGCGCAGGCACATAAGGCAGGCCGCCGCACTCCCAGGTGGTACCTGCCTGAATTTTAGCGAGTATCCTAAGGCCGTTTTTACGCGCAACATCCCAATGTCTTTTCGCTCTCGGACCAGGTCCAACCGCGGAAATAGAATACTCCCCTACCTTACCGGCAATTCCTCCCCTTGTAATCGGCAAATCCCACTCACTCACACTCATCAGCGAAGCATCCTTTGGCAAGCCCGGCACGATTCCGTCCGCCCACCCGTCCTTCCAGCCCCAGTCCCATGCGATCAGACGCGGGCCGGTACCGGTGTAGCCGGAATTCCCATTGTTTTTGTACAACGCTACGCCTTTCTTAATACCCTGGTCATAAATTGTATTGAGCTCTGCAATCACCTTCTCGGCACCCCTTGGACCACAACGCGGGCATTTTGCACCTTCAAAATGCGACCAGCAATGCGTAGGATTTTCTGACGCCGTAATCGAAAAGAACCCAGCCAGATCAGGAACAATCGAAACAATATGCGCAATCGAATCGGCGAGATACTTTTGAACATCAGGATGGCTTGTACACAGCGCAGCGTATTCCCCGCGTACCACTCCCTTGTATTGGGGATATTTCTCGTAGAAAGAAAGAGGCTGATATCTCGGCTCATTCAGGTACAGATAAATCCCTACACCATGCTTCTTAGACTTCTCCACCAGTTTTTTGAGATTAGATAACCTCTTTTCCCAGTCTTTACTCAGCGACGGATCCCAGGCAAAAGGTGTAAGCTTGCTCAGAACAATGTGCATCCATGTACCATCCAGTCCTGATGCAGCCATTCGTTCCAGGTACCCATCCGGATAGGGGTCTATCTCGGCATCCAGGAGCGGATCCCCAAATAGCGTGTAATATCCATATCCGTAACGTGGAGAAAAGCCGGACTTCAACGGCAGTGTCTTCTGTTTAGGGGGTGCCGACAATTCCTTCACAAATTGGAATAACGGCTCCTTCTGCCCCGGAACAGGGCTGGAAAACTCTTCCCTTATTACTTTTTGAACCCATTTCTCGGCATCCTTCAATGCGGATGTTGACTGAGACCATTTGACAGGCTCACATTCCGGTTTCAGGCTACCCAGTTTGATATACAGAAAATCATCTTCCTGAAGTGTAAACTCAAGATGCTCCTCACTCCAGCCCAGAAGGTCTTTCAGTTGAGCCTTGGGGAGCACATGCCAGTTTCTTCTGATGATCGTAATGTAACTTCTGTTCCACTGCTCACCGGAAACGGGGAGTGGAGCGGAGAGGCCAAGGGCCTTTCCAAGATCCAGGATCTGACTTTCTGACGCGCCTACCACCTTCGCCATCTTCTCCACCGGAACAAGATTCCAGTTACGCCAGACAAACGCATGTAGGCGTCCCGGAAAATGGGGCACATTCAGCGCCAGCTTTTGGGTCGAAAGCTTTCCGCTGCCGGCTCTGACGCCCGACCTGTCCAGAAGCAAACCGGAAGTCAGCAAAGTCGCGGCACTTAGAAATTTTCTTCTGGATACATTCGACGAAGTATGTTCAATCATAACTAAATTTTTATTTTTTTTTAAAATATATTAACCCATGATACCTTCGGGTCATGACTTTCTTCGCGCCGCCGGAAGTTGATTTTTTAGCGTATCTTCCAGCAGCTCCAGTTTTTCCTTCAAAGAATAAGGCGTGTAAACATAATCCTGCTCAAGCTGGAAGCCAAGCCTCGAATCATGATTTACTGCGATCAACGAAAGTTTTGTACGCTTGATCTCGTCCGCAGCTATCGCCTCCATTTTCCCGATGAGCTCATTGGCTTTAGCAGCATTTTTTTCCTGGGCCCACCGGAACCTGAGATCCTCAAATGTAAGGATAGCCAGGTTACTTTCCATCATCCTGTGAAGGTGTTCCGCTATCATCACCTCAGCAACCGCTCTCTTCCGCTTCCAATCAGGGCTGCTTAGCGCCGCCTCCCTGTAGAGCTTCAGGCCTTCCTCCATTTCGTCGGCAGCCTTACGAAGGTATTTGAGAAAGATTGGCAACAACAGGGTATCCTTATCGGCCACAATTCCGGTTGCCCCCCTTGCATAGCGCTCTGCAGCATTAATTTTGTTTGAAAAGTCCGGGTAAAATACCATTCTCGAAACCGTAAAAGGCCAATACGGATTCAACTCTCCCCCCATATACCCCATCCACATATTGTGATCAGTCCAGGAATGATGAAATGTCGCCGTACGCACGGGAGGCTCCTGAAAAAACAGCGGATTTCCAATAGCATTGTTAGTACCCATATTAGGTCCGGTATCCGGCACAAAACGAACGGCCTTATCGAAATGATCCCAGGCTTTGAGCACCTTCTCTTTTTGCTCCGCTCCGAACAGCCGCGTAGCCATTTCAGACAACAACTCGGCAAATGGCTTGGAATTATCCCAGCAAGTCCAGTAGCGCAACTCCGAGATAAAGTTCGGTGTGGTATAGCCGCTACTCCAGCTTTCGAGCGCACCGCTTACCCCGTAAGCTGCGAGTGCATCATAACGCTTTCTCCACTGACCCGGAAAAGGAAGATAGGGAATGGTCCCGAATTGCCAGCTGGCAAAGGTATCTACCTTCGAATACACCTTCATTGACCGGCTTTTAGCTTCTTTAAGCTGAGCCATTGTTACCTCAGCCGGGCCTACCTGCGAGAGAGAATAATCCCGAAGATACCCCTCCATTCCGTCCAGTTCAAAGCTCTTCCCGTTTTCCCAGGTCATCATCGGGATCGCATCCTGCGGGAGTTC
>CAZAVR010000401.1:0-4356 GCA_964488435.1 uncultured Cytophagales bacterium
TGGGAGGCAAGGGGCAACCAAAGCCCTAAAAGAGACCTACAATCCCTGTTGTGTATCGTCGAAATAATAAGGAAGTTTGATATCGTTGCTGTACAGGAGGTCAAGGGGGATTTTAAAGCGCTACGCCATGCGCTTAAATTACTTGGGCCACACTGGAGCTTTCTAATGACAGACGTAACAAAAGGGAATCTGGGGAATGACGAGCGGTTGGCATTCCTGTTCGATACCCGGAAAGTAAAACTGTCCGGGTTGGCTTGCGAGGTGGTGATACCTGACAGCGTGTCGGAGGTAAACAAAGCGCTGAACAGCAATTCTTTACAACGGCAATTTGCCAGAACACCCTATGGCGTCAGTTTTCAGGTTGGGGGCAAGACATTTGTATTATTGACGCTGCATGTATTATTTGACACCCCGGTCAACCGGCTGCCAGAATTACGCGCAATAGCGGATTGGATTCGGAATTGGGCAGATGAGCTTCATAGCTGGGATCATAGCCTGATTCCGCTGGGCGATTTCAATATCATTAAAAAAGGCGATCCCACCTATGAGGCATTTGTATCAAGGGGGCTACACGTGCCGGACGATCTTCAGGATATCGACCGGACGGTATTCAAGAAGTCTTATTCCTTCTACGACCAGATTGCCTGGTTTAAAGATGAACTCTCGATGAGCTATTCAAAAGGTGGGGTATATGATTTCCGGGAGAAAGTGTTGACTTCGAGAAACTATACAGAAAGTCTGCTTTCGTGGCGTATATCGGATCATTTTCCGCTGTGGGCGGAGTTTCTGACATGAAGGTGCGTAGCTAGCTGGCTCACTTTGCTTAAATTTATATTCGTCTATGAAAGAAGAGATATTCAGCTTAAAAGCAAAACATGATTTAATTGACAGACGCTTCATTTCAGATGGATGGATCACGGTTTACCACCATCACCAAGAGGGTGAGGAAGTGAATTCCGGCATTTATTGCCTTCTCGTTAAACCTGATTACTTGGACAAATACATGGAGACCCGCGATTGGGGGATCCACTGGGGTAGTGAAGGGCACCCGAGTATCGTTACACATTTTCAAGACGGGGCACCAGTGACCGAGTACTTCCGTTTTGCGAAAGAGGGGCTAGAGCCATTTATCTTCCCGAAATGGTTCAGCCATGTGAACGAGCGTTATGTAGATATTTCACAGGAGTTTGTCAACTATTTCAAGCTTTATGAAAAATCAGACTCTAAACAGAACCGTAGTTACTGGTTCATAGATGATTCCGGGGATGTCGAAGAAGCAATCAGTGTAAGCGAACGGCAAGTAAGGATCAAGCTGAAATTTATGGTAGAATATCTGGCGGTACGCAAAGTGCATTTATCGCTCTGCTTTGATTTTATGGCGATGAGCGATCAGGCTGGTGCGGGCATAGCCTTTGTAGCCAAAGATGAGGATTTTGTGGGTGAATCTTTTAACTATAACCATGTAATCCGCCCCGTGTTCAGCATTGATG
This sequence comes from uncultured Cytophagales bacterium, assembly GCA_964488435.1. GTDB lineage: Bacteria > Bacteroidota > Bacteroidia > Cytophagales > Spirosomataceae > JBEBSO01. The sequence continues at coordinate 1,491 of CAZAVR010000401.1, forward strand.
AAAAGAATTTGCAAAGCTGGATTATCGGCAAGACTTTGCTGAAATATGACCCGTCAAAAAGTGGGAAGTTTTATTTCAATATAGACTATGAGGCTAATGAAAGCTTCATAGTTGGCTATGAAGATGATGGAAGCGAAAGACTGGTGCCCTGCCATTCGGCCGAGTACAAGTTTTTTACGCCTGTTTATTTTAAAAAAGAAGTGCTGAACAAGTATTATGATAACCCGGAGAAATATCAGGTGGATGGGTTTTACATTAACTCCAATTTCATCAGTCTAAAGATAGATAACAACCATGATGACTATGTCATGGTATTTCTCAATGATTTGAAAATACTACCACAACGTGAACAATTGCATTGGAAGCACCACAATATTGCACCGCAGCAGGGTATGGGTATGAGTAGTGCCTATTATGACACTATGATAATGGGCAATTGGGCGCGAGATTCGGACTCGATAGACTTACTATTTAAGACGAAATACAAGCGTTTCAATAAAAAATGGTTCGAAAAATTTGGTTGGCACTTTTACAAAGAGCAAGTAGGTGTTGATAAGCAGCATTTTGTGGCACTACATTTACCGTCGGAAAATAGTATCAGCTCTTTTTCAGAGCAAATGCTGATTTTGGTCAAGCTGATCATCGATAGCCTGAACGAAGGCATGCTGGTAAAGGATTTGCCCAAAGTGGAAAATGAGAAAGGAATATCCAAGCTTGAGCGTTTCCTTGATGTCCAGAGTATCAAAATACCGAATATGATTACCTTCCTGCGGAATTTACAGGACTTAAGGTCGGGGATGATTGCGCATCGTTTTTCTGGTGGGAATAAAAATGTTAGGAAAGCGGTAGATTACTTCGGCCTTAATGAACAAAATTATCGGGAGGTCGCTTTGGATATCTTTCTCAAGTCTCTCCATACCCTTAATACCTTCTCCAAGCTATTCCTGGATAAAGACGAAGAGGACTAATTATTAAATTCTGACAATCTCCACAACTATATCAACCTGCTTTTTACCGAGATTACACCCTAACCTGCTAACTTATTTCGCTTTTAAGTACTAAAGATCAATACGTTATGAAAAAAGGTAAAATAATCGAGGAAAATAGCGAAAGCCCGGAAGAGTTTATGGCACGCTATGAAAAAGAAAAGGAGGAAAAGCTGAAAAAACTTATTGTAGAAGCAATCGTAGGAGCTACCTTGAAGGAATACCGCGAAGAAATTAAAAAGCGGGAACAGGGAGAAACAGATAATAGGGATGTTTAAACCTCCACCCATTCTTCTTTTTAACATCCACACAGCTAAATACCTGCATTTATAAACCTCATAAACGCTTATAATCAAGGGTAGGGATAAACAAGCTGCAAACTACAGCCCTACTGAGGCCCCCGCAGCCTGTTGTACCGAAGCGCGAAGCAAGGCAAGAGTCGGGCGAGCTGTTCGGTACAAGCGGCTGCACCGATTTTTCGCCAAAAGGCTGCCCCGACTGTAAGGAGGGGCAGCCTTTTGGCCGCCCGGATAAGAGACTTAGCAAAACTAGTACGATCCTGTACGCTTTTCAATCTCTACTATCCTATCTAAGACTCCCAAGAATCCATCCCAGCAGACCCCAAAACATCAGACCGATAGCCAGGATTCTTAAAGCCCCTTCAAATAAAGTCGTTATCAGCCCGACAAAGTAGTTACTGTAATGTTGTAAACCTCCGGGGCCTCTACGGTTAAACCGTCGCATCCCTACAAACAGGTTAATGCCCAGCCCGATAAAAAACTTTGCCGGATAAGATAATTCGCGCAGATATTCCACAATATTTACCATAACGTGATCCTTTTATATACTTACTTGAGTTAATCAATAACACCTAAAAAGGTGACCCCATTAAAAGGGCCACCTTTTTAACGCGCTTTAGTTCAGATTAAAGATTGCCGCTCCATCCTGGGCAAACGCATTGCACAAGTCAAAAGCTTTTTGTGCTTTAAGCTGGGCGGTGCCTCCCATGACGATGGATTGCAATTTCGCCTCATCGTCCCGGTAGTTCTTCACATTTTGATAGTAGCCGGTTACGGCATTATATGCCCCGAAAACGGTCCCTTTGGTGGTTTCCATTTGCTGGGTGTCGGCTATCATCGCATAGGCAAAGGCATCTTCTACCGTATTTTTAAATACGGTGGACAGCTCGCTTTCCTCGCCCTTCTTAATGGCTTCTAACGTCTCTTTGTTGGGAGACAGCGCCATTTGGATAAGTTTTTTTACTTCCGGGTCGGTCATACGTACCTTTGTCCATTGGTTGAAAACCCCTTCAAGCTCTTCGCTCAACCGATTGGATAGCCCCATTACCCGATGTGCCTCCTCTAACCGCTGCTTTGCCCCGGAGGTATGACGGATCCGGATGACATTGGACATATTACCAAAAGCGGCGTTTAGGGTGTTCTGGCAAACGATACGTATCGGGGTAAACGCGGCGGTAATACTGCCGCTACCGTCGTGGGAGGTTGTGAGGAAAATGTACTTTTCCGTTACGTCGTCGCCGCTGCCCACCCTGATATAATCCGGTAGCTTTGCCGTAATGAAAATTCTTTCCCCCTTGCCCAATGCGCCGGCGGTCTCGTAAAAAATACCGTCCCCGTCTACGATAGCGTCAAAAAAGGCGAAAGCCTCCGCGTTCTGTACTACCTGGTAGTCCCTGCCGACTACTCCTAAAGCCTCATTGGTATCGGCTCTTAGTGTCGCGTAATGATCGGGCACCAGGATGTTTTCCGGTTCTACGATTTCCCCGCTGTCGCCAATAGTTACCGCGTTTCCTTTGGTAAAAAGTGGGGTTTTGATTACTTCAAAATCTAACCCGGCGTGCCGTATCGCTTCCGCGCTGG
>CAZAVR010000402.1:0-4350 GCA_964488435.1 uncultured Cytophagales bacterium
ACATGGCCGACGCCCGCTTTGGTGGATGGCTGCTGCGGTAGTCGCAGGGCTTGTTCTGGGTTATTTTTGGATAGGTGATAAGGTGGGGTTACGGGCGCCGGTGGGAGAAAAAGTGGGTATAAGTGGCTCGTCAGATAGCAAGGAAGGGGTGATGCTTTCACTTGGGGACGGACAAATGGTTGTTTTTTCGGGGGAGAGGCAGCAGATTTCGGTGGGTGGGATGGAGCTGGAAAGCAAAGGCGGGCAGCTTGCTTATAAGGGCACTCCATTGGCCTTACCGGGTGAGAATACCTTGTTGGTTCCGGCAAAGCAGTCCTTTGGGATTACACTTTCGGATGGTACCCGTGTGTATTTGAATTCCGGGAGCAAGCTGCGGTTTCCCTTTTTTTTTGGAGGAATTGAACGCGAAATTTATGTAGAAGGCGAAGCTTATCTGGAGGTCGCCAAAGATAGTAGGCGACCTTTTGTCGTGCGTACATCGGTGGCGAATGTCCAGGTTACAGGAACCCGTTTCAATATCAATACTTACCAGACCGGCACCTTACGCACCTCTTTGGTGGAGGGAAGCGTTTTGGTAAAAGCACCGGGTAGAGAGGCTCAGGCCTTGCTTCCGGGAATGGAAACCTTGTTCTCTGAAAATAGCGGATTTATAACCAGGCCTTTTGATAGTGACGAGGTGTTGGGATGGCGTGAGGGGATCGTGTATTTTCATAATCGGCGGCTCGCCGATCTCAACGGCGTCATGGCGCGATGGTTTGGGGTTCGCCTGGAATTTGAACGTAAACAACTGGCTGATCACCAGGTGTCCGGTCTGCTGGAAAGAGGTGGACTTGAGGAATTTCTGAAAGATTTAAAGGAAACCTCCGGGATCAGTTGTACTGTTAGGGACTCGGTGCTGCTTCTTCGGTAGTTTCTTGGAAATGCGAAACAAAATATTATTCTGTTTTTTATGATTTTTTGTGCTATTTTTCTAATTTTTGTCTTTATGGTGATAAATTGAAAATAAATTTTGGTTTATTTGATTAGAAAAGCAAATTATATTCTGTTTCAAGGACTTGGCGACCTAAAGGAGGTCGCCAAGTCCTTGTTTCATGGGTGAATGAGAAGTTCTAAAACCTTCATAGCATTACGCGAGTACCTGTTTCACAGCATCGGAAAGAGGGGTAGTCGGGTGGCCTGTCAAACCGGACAATTGTCTGCTGTCGTCGAAAAGGTCGTTTCTGGAAGCTCCTTTATCGAAGCTTGCAAAAGCATGGGCCATACCTCCTGGTAAGCCGGCACTTTTCAGTGCCGCTGCATAGTCGGCTTCGGACAGGTCCTGGTAGGGAATGGTCTTACCGGTCTGACGGGAGATTTCAGCCGCGAGATCAGTCAGGGTATAGGCATCGTCGCCGGCCAGTTCGTATGTTTTTCCTTCATGACCGGCTGTCGTAAGTACTACCGCCGCAGCTTCAGCAAAATCGGCACGACTGGCGGACGAAATCTTTCCGGCTCCGGCAGCTCCGAAAAGCGTACCTGCCTGAAGAGCGCCCGGAATCGAGGCCGTGTAGTTTTCATGATACCATCCATTCCTGAGAATGGTGTAAGGTATACCGGATGCTTTGAGAATATGCTCGGTTTCCAGATGCTCTCCGGCGAGGCTCAGTGTGGAGGTGTCTGCATGGAGCAAGCTCGTATACACAATCGACTTAACGCCGGCTTCTTTTGCGGCTCGAATGATGTTTTCGTGCTGTGTTTTGCGTTGGCCTATGGCGTTAGCCGAAATCAGCAGCAACTGGTCTATGCCTTTCAACTCAGCTGCCAGAGCGGCAGGGTTGTTATAGTCAAAGGGCCTGGCTTCGATGCCCAGATCCCCGGCTTTTTCAGGAGATCTTACCAATGCGACCAGGTTTTCGGCTGCTGTTTTTTCTTTAAGTTTTTGTACGACCAGCCGTCCTAGCTGACCTGTGGCTCCTGTGATTCCAGTTTTCATAAAAATTAATTGTAATAAATTATGTTACATTATTGTTTAAAAAAAATCAGGCAAACTGACTAACGAAATCTTCCAGCGTTTTTTCTTTCAGCGCGTCGGTTACCTGCCGGTCGGTTTCGGTAAAAAGCCTTTCAAGATTCTCGTTGATATTTTTTCCGACAGGACATTTGTTACTGGTATGCAGGTTTTTTTTGCCCAGCACATCCGTGTTCTTTACGGCCAGGTATACATCGGCCAGAGAAATCAGACGGGGAGCTCTGTTTAGCCTGGAGCCTCCCTCTTTTCCCTTCCGACCTACCACTAATCCGGCGCTCTGCAATGCACTGAGTTCTTTTCTTACCATCGCCGGGTTAATACTAATACTTCCCGCGATCCAATCTGAGTTAACCCATTCATCTGTCTGGCGGGCCAGGATGGTAAGGATATGTATAGCCGTTGCGAATCTGGTGTTGTTCATCTTGAAGCAAAGGTAAGAGAATTTTAATTGTAATAAAAAATATTACAATTAATTTTGTCGACAGCTGGTATGAGATAACGGTGGCTGATACCAGGCGCATCTGGCTGAAGAATGAGGATAATTTCAACCCGAAATTTTCAATTCGGGAAATATCGTCAACAAAGCGGGCGATACAGATACCGGTTTTTATATAGTCAGTGGTACATTTGTATTTTCATGTTGTGGTAAACTATTGATCATTTCAAAATAGAAATAATGAAAAGTATCTTAAAAGAGATAGTCCGGGTTTTAGGGGTATTATCATTACTCTTAGTCTGTTCTCAGGGATTGAATGCCCAGGTAAGCGACATCAAAGCGCGGGACGGAGCTTCGAATAGTAATGCTTATGCGTTTCCTCAAAAGCCGGAAGACATCAGTCCATTGTTGTATGGCGAGAAAATACCAGAGGTGACCTTGTTGGATGCATCGGGAAAAAGCGTTAATTTAAACCTCAAGGTTGCCGAAAAACCGACCATTCTTATTTTTTACAGAGGTGGGTGGTGCCCATACTGCACCAGGCAGCTTTCTGGTTTCCAGGAGATAGCTCCGGATCTCGAAAAGTCGGGGTATCAGATCATTGCCATCAGCACAGACCAGCCGGATGGTCTGATGCAGTCGTCCTCAAAGGAGAAACTTAGTTATACCCTGCTGTCGGACGCGGACCTGAATGTTTCAAAACAGTTCGGGATTGCTTTTAAAGCGCCGAAGGGTTACTGGGATATGCTGCCTAAAACCACAGGAGGAAAGAATACGGACCTTTTACTCCCTGTTCCCTCGGTATTTATCCTTGACAAGAAAGGGGTTATTCATTTCGAATATATCAATCCGGATTTCAAAAAAAGGATCAGCCCGGAATTGATTAAGGCGGTTACAGTGAGTATCAGGAAAGATCTTTGACATGCAGATGAAGTTGATATTTCAAGTCATAAGAGTAAAAGTCTTAATAGGTGTGATATTGGCAACGACAAGTATGCTTTTTGCTCAGCCCAAGGCACCGGCCAGCGTTAACGCTGCTGCTGAAGGAATAGTTTTTAGAAGCGGTTCCTGGGAGGAGGTCGTTGCGGAGGCAAAAAAGAGCGGTAAGTTTATTTTCGTAGATGCCTATGCTGCATGGTGCCGCCCTTGTAAGCTCCTGCAGTCAACCACATTCAGGGAGAAGAATGCTTCGGCTTATTTTAATAAGAATTTCGTCAACTATGCGGCCGACATGGAGAAGGGGTCAGGCGTTCAATTATCGGAGCAATGGGATGTGGAAGGCTATCCTGCACTACTTTTCTTTGATCCGGAGGGAAAGATCATCATGAGGCACACGGGTTATGTAGACGGCAAGGCGCTGATTCGTATCGGACGGCAAGCCCTGTCCAAGCGGTAAGTTTACCATCTGTGCAGAAACCGGGTTACGAAACATAAACTCCCCTTAAAAGAAGATCAATGGTTTGCGAATACCTGGAGAAATCGACCTCTGCCCGTTTGATGATGCATGTCAACAATGTAGGGCTAAAGGGGGCAGGTCTTGCTAACAGCCCTTCGTCGGTGCCTTTTTATACCATGGTGTATAATAAGGGCGAGGCACAACAGGTCGTACTGGATGAAATGACCTATACGCTGCCCGCGGCTTCCATTCTGCCTTTGGTTTCCCGGCAGTACTTCTCTTTTGAGCATCCTGACCGAATTATCGCATGGCAATTCAACAGGGAGTTTTACTGTATCGTAGATCATGATGCGGAAGTCGGGTGTGCAGGCTTTCTTTTTTACGGCATTCAACATCCGATGTTTATTTCGCTTGATCGGTCTGAAACAGAAGCCATGTCGCAGTTGGAGAGGATGTTTTCCGATGAATTCGGATCCCCGGATAATTTCCAGGGGGAAATGCTGCGTACCC
>CAZAVR010000403.1:0-4346 GCA_964488435.1 uncultured Cytophagales bacterium
GAAAGGGGAAGAAATTGTTCTTTCCGGGCAATTCAATTCCGGCAGCGGGCAGCCGGAATATTTAACACAACTGGCATACGAGAATAGCACTTCTTTCGGAGAAAAGAGTAAGGGGGAAAACCACAGCCGGGAAAAGACGATACAAATCGACTATAAACTACCCAGGCCCAAAGGTGCATGGGCAATGGGGGCCAAGGTGATCAACCGGGATCTGCAGCAGCAAAGAAATGTGTATCAGGATAATGAGCTCACGGACTCTTATCAGATTATTCCCTTGCGGTCCAACCGCCTGCTTTATCAGCAAACCGTATCGGCACTTTATGCTACGTTTGACCGGGAATTGACACAAAAAATATCGCTTAAAATCGGTGGGCGTCTGGAATCTACCTGGTTGGAGGGAACTTCGATCTCCGAAATGCTATACCCTGTCTTTCGGCAGCGCTATAGCAATTTCTTCCCTTACCTGGCCATCATGAAGCGTTTCGAAAAAGACCAGCAAACCATCCGCGCTGTTTACAACAAACGCCTTCAGCGGCCTGGCAGCGGTTATCTCAATCCGTACATTAGCGCTAGCGACCCTTTCAACCGTTCACAAGGCAATCCCTATCTGAAACCGGAACTTGCACACCAGTTTGAAGTGTCCTATTCGTATACAAAGGACCGTCATAGCGCTAATCTTGCGTTGTATTACCGATTGACCGCACAGCTTATTGAAGGCTACACAAGCTTGTCCAGGGATACGCTTCAGGTTGCTTCCCGGCAGTCCGTCGTGGCTACTGACAACTATGGTAATATAGGGGCTTTGACGGGTTTTGGCTTAAATGCATTCGGATCGCAGAAGCTTTCAGATAACTGGAGTCTGAGGGCATCGCTGAATGTCTCCACCTATGAGCTGGCACTTCGTCCGCAATATACGCCTTCGATCACCCGGGTAAGCTGGCAGGGATCGCTTAACGGAAGCACACAGTACCAATTTAAACGCGGTTATGGCCTGGAAGTGTCCGGTGTATACAATTCCCCTCGCCGGACGATACTTGGATGGCAAAACCATTTTTCATTTTTGAGCTTGAACTTTCGTAAACAGCTCAGCAAAGGGTTTATGCAACTGAATGTCACTGAGCCCTTCCAGGGACAAAAATTATCAAGGAGAGAAACCAAAGGTGATGGTTTTAATCAGGTAGACAGAAGGCTTTTCCCTTACCGGGCAGTCAATTTGAGCTTAAATCTGAATTTGGGTAAGGACCTTAAACCCCGACAGCGAAACAGCAGGATAAGCAATGATGACTTAAAATAAATCTTGCTTAATCGGAACCGACCAATTCATCAAAATACGGACTAATACATGTAAATTAATCAAAAGATAGAAATATGAAATTAGGAGCATTTTCAGTAAGCCTTAGTGTCAAAGACATTAACGTATCAAAACAATTTTATGAAAGTCTGGGCTTTCAGGTTTTGGCTGGGAGCATTGAACGGAACTATCTCGTTATGAAAAACGAGAATTCCCTGATCGGGTTGTTCAAGGGAATGTTCGAAGGTAATATGCTCACCTTTAATCCAGGCTGGGACGAAAACGGCAATAAACTTGAGCAGTTTGATGATATCCGGGAAATCCAGCGGGAACTGAGAGAAAAAAACATTACGCTGAATAGTGAGGCCAATGAAAATACACCGGGACCCGCAAGTATTTTCATCACTGATCCGGACGGAAATATTATTCTACTGGACCAGCATGTTTAAAAAGAATTAAGGATTTTGAAAGTAAAAGCTTAGAAAAACCAACACTTTATTCACCCAAGAGATGATACATAACTTTTTCAAGATTGCTTTTCAGCTATTCCGGCGGATCCGCCTGGCGGATCCGAGGGGCGTTGATCTCTTTCTTGCCGAGTTTACATGAAAATGTCAGCCGGATATTCTGCATTTGGTAACGGGTTGTCTGTATTTGGTAGAAGGACGCATTTTGGGTAACATCATCGATATACGCATAAGGTTTCAGGAATGCTTCAAGTCTCAGGCTGATATTAAACCGGTCATTAGCCGATTTTTTATTGAATGTCACGTTGTAAAATTTCCATCCCGACCGGTAGCCCTGTAACTGGATATTGGCTCCATCAAAAAATCCGTAAAAATCGATACTGTAACCTTTTGGTAATTTGTGGCTGTAATTAAGGACGAGCTCCCGCATCAACCCGGTGTTGGTCAATTGCATAACCGGACTTACCAGTTTGACATACTGTAGCGTCAGTGTACCGCTCAAACTGATTTTGGTTCCTGGTTTCCAGTTCAGGGTAGTAGCCAAACCCAGCCGTTGGTCTCTGCCGATGTTTTGCCAGGTGCTTTCAAAAACACCGTCCGGCCGCGGTATGCGGATATTTTCGATGCTGTTCCGGTTCCTGTTGTAAAACAGGGCAATGTCAGCAAATAAGTGGGGACCGTTCCGAGAGTAGCTAAGCTGATATCTCCGGGTAATTTCCGGACGAAGGTACGGGTTACCAAACTGTACGTTCAATGAGTCACTGTTGTTGACAGTCGGGTTTAAGCTGGCAAAACCGGGCCGGACAAGTTTTACAGTATACCCGAGCTTGACTGTGCTTTGCCGTCCCAGGCTCCTGCTGATTAAAAAATTTGGGACTAGATTCTGAAAAGAAGGGATTTCAAGCGCGGATTCCTTAAAAATTGCCTGGAATAAGGTTTGCTCATACCTTAAGCCTGTCGTGAACTGCCATTTTCCGATCTGGAAATCCGTATTGGCATACAGCGCATAAACGGTGCTGATGTAAGAAAAGTAATTTGATCGGGACGGGTCTCCCACATACTGCTCAATATCATAATCATAAATTCCGAAACGGTTGTTGCTTCGCAGGTTTTTGCGGGTGAGTTTACCGCCTGTCTCCCATTTCCAATTGGCATTCATTGAATGGGAATAGTCAGCCTGTACCATCAAATCGCGGTTCAATATTTTGCTATCAAAAACCTCTTTGTAAAGCATTGACCGATTGCTGTTTTGGCCAAGGTCATACCCAGTAGTATTGTTGGATAAAAAATAGGTTCCCAGTAGCGAAAATTCCTTGCGCCGGTTTTTAGACATTCCGGTATATCCTGCCGTAATCAGGTTTCCATGATACCTGAATGGCGTAGTGATCAGCCGTTGAAAAGTGGGTGCAGGCGAGCCATTTTCCATATTAAAGTTATCCGAGACCAGATTGGTCCGGTTGGGGGAGGAACGTATCCGGTACCCCAGATTCAGTATATTTAAGGAATCAAGACTATACAATACAGAGGCCCCTCCGAATAAATAACGGCCTGTCTGTCTCCATTCGTTTTTTTGGACGACGTTGAGCGGACCGGTTTGACGCCGGATTACCGAGCCATTCCGGTTTCTGTACATTTGGTAAAGACCATCCACTTTCATCAGCCATTTACCTGCCTTGCGTTGCACATCTCCCATCACATTCGTACTTCTGTTTGCCAGTACGCCACTTACTTTGCCATTTGTAATGTTATCACGGACTTTCCTGGTAATGATATTGACCACACCGTCGGAGCCCTCCGCATCGTAACGGGCAGAAGGATGGGTGATTACCTCAACCCTTATGATGCTTTCGCCAGAAATGGATTTCAACGCGTCGGCAACAGACGACGCGTAAATATCCGAAGGTTTGCCGTCGATGAAAACCCGGATATTGGCGCTTCCCCGCATCGAAAGCCCACCATTTGCATCAACCGTCAGCAGCGGTACCTTTCTCAGCACATCCGATGCGTCGCCTCCGGCGACAGCCGGTAGGCTTTCTACATTGAAGTTAATTCCGTCCACGCGCTGTTCAATCAGCGGTTTTTGACCTCTGATGGTTACCGTTTGTAAGTTTTTCACTTCTTCATGAAGCGCAATAATCCCGGCCTGGATCGCGGGATGTTCCGCGCTCACGGACCAGGAAGGTGTTTGTCGCGTCCGGTAACCTACAGCGCTGAGTTTAAAATAATAGGTTCCCAATGGCAGGCCTTCCACTACAAACCGGCCAATGCTGTCCGTAAATGTCCCGTTTACCAGTGTGTCGCTGCGATAAACCGAAACGGTGGCGAAGGGAATGGCCTTGCCAGTCAGGGAATCTGTTAGAATTCCTTGCGCAGAACCCGGATTGTCCTGGGATTGTGCTCCGGAACCAATGGCCATAACACAGGATAGGAGCAATATCAAAATAAATGGTTTCCTCACCGCAGTGCGAGCCCTGTGAATACGGATCATGAGAATAAGTGCAGTAAAACGCTACCTAGTTTTCAAAACAATCGTCAGCTCTATATTTTTATCAACCAGTGTTCTTTCAGCCAAATTTCCTTCGTAGGTG
>CAZAVR010000404.1:0-4344 GCA_964488435.1 uncultured Cytophagales bacterium
GGGGGGACCGTGCGCGTTCATTCGTTCGCTGCACAGCGCCTGAAGCAAAAGTTTTATGTCGGTCATTGTCGCCGATTGTTATGGAGCTTCCGATCAAAAGATTTTTCTGAAAGGTATCGGCAGTTTTGAGGAGGCCTGTGAAAAAAAATACCTGGATCTAAGCGTGTCGCAGAAGGAAGCATTGGTCATTGAAATCAATAATGAACACAATAGATATATGTCAGGCAGACAGCCCGGGGAACCGGTGCATTATTTCCGAATGTTCAAAGAGCTTACCCTGGCAGGATACTTCACTTCCGAAGCAGGTGCAACAAAATTCCTGAAATATAACCCGGCGCCCGGACGATACGACGGATGTACTACCGAAAAACCATGGTTCTGAATTACAAAAATTCACAGGCCTCCACCGAGGCCGTGCAAATCAATCTAACATACAAATGAATATTTCCGCTTTGGTGAGACAATCTCTTCTAGCAATCGCTTTCAGCTGCTTTTCCTTACTCCTTCAAGCTCAGTCTTTTAAAGCTGCTGTCAGCAAAGTCGATTTTACACCCGATAACTCACAGCGTCTTCTGGGTTTCGGTCCACGCGAATCTACGGGTGTACACGACCGTATTTACCATCGAGTGACCGTAATGGATGATGGAAAAACCCGCTTCGTGCTTGTGTCATCTGATATCTGTATGATTGCGCCCACAGAGTACGATAAGGTCGCAGAACGATTACAAAAAGAACTGGGCATTTCCCCGGAAAACTTCTGGTGGTCCGTAACACATACACATGCCGCACCGGAGCTAGGTCCACTCGGGCTGCCCGAAGCATTCAGGGACAAACCAAACACCCATCAATACGACACCAAATACATTGAAGCGACAGAGTCTAAGCTCGTCAATGCTGTGGCAGATGCTATCCGAAAACTAGAGCCTGCCCGCCTCTCCGCAGGTTGGGGAGAATCCCACGCAAACGTGAACCGTCGTGCCAGAGACGGCAAAGGAGGGACCTTTCTGGGGCAAAACCCCGATCTTCCTGTAGACCGCCGCATTGGTATGCTGCGCCTTGATAAGCTAGACGGCTCCCCCATTTGCCTGATCGCCAACTATGCTATGCACGCGACCGTCCTTGGCGGACAATGTATGCTGATCAGTGGCGATGCTCCGGGGATCGTAGCCGAGTATGTGGAGAAAAAAGCAGGCGCGCCCATGCTGTTCATCAATGGGGCTGCCGGAAATATTGCACCCATATACAGCACTCAACCCGATTTTTCCCGATTGAAGGACTTTGAATCTCTGCTCGGTGATCGTATTCTTGAAGCCAATAGCAAGATGACCGCCTCCCTTGCCAAAGTAAAACTCAAAGCGGGCGGCAAAGTTGTAGAAATACCGCAACGGGAGATGAAATGGCCTGAATACATGCGTAACTATACCGGCAAAAACCGCTCCGGAACCGATGTAGTTAAGCTGCCCGTACGGTTTTTAACAATCAATAAAGAAATCGCTATATGGAGTGCCCCGCTGGAACTGTTTTGTGAGATTTCCAATGAAGTACGTGACCGCTCGCCGTACCGCTATACATTCTATTACGGCTATACAAACGGTTGGCTGGGCTACCTGCTGACTGACGAAGAAATACCTTACGGCGGATATGAAACGACCGTAACACCGTTTAAACCCGGGGCAGGCCAACTGCTGATCGAAGCTGTCCTTAATCACATCAGGAGCGAAAAGCGGAAGCTGTAGAGATCATCCGACAGTTGCCCTCTGATTAACATAGGGCAACTGTCGGGGGGGACCGTGCGCGTTCATTCGTTCGCTGCACAGCGCCTGAAGCAAAAGTTTTCTTATGGGGTATCCTGGATTTTATCTTTGCGCAGGATGGAGAAGATATCATTTCGCCGGTCTTTCAGATTCCGCACACTCCCCAACTGGTTCAATTCCAATAGCATATCAATATCCACGTCGGCAATCAAAATCATCTCCGTGTTCGGGGTGGCTTCCGCTTTTATTCCATTGGTAGGAAATGAAAAATCACAGGGTGTAAAGACCATCGACTGGGCATACTGGATATCCATATTATGAACTTTTGGTAAATTGCCCACACTGCCGGCTATGGCCACATAACATTCATTTTCAATAGCCCTCGCCTGTGCACAGTTTCTTACACGGGAATAGCCGTTTTGGGTATCAGTCAAAAAAGGCACAAATAAAATGTTCATCCCCTCATCGGCCAGAATGCGGCCTAGTTCCGGAAACTCCACGTCGTAGCAAATGAGTATACCGATTTTCCCGCAGTCAGTGTCAAAAGTTTTGATCGTATTACCACCTTGCATGCCCCACACTTTTGCTTCGTCAGGAGTAACATGCAACTTCTCGAACCGTTCCATCCCCCCATCTCTCTTACATAAATAACCTACGTTGTAGAGCGTGTTACCTACCAGCTCAGGCATGCTCCCGGTGATGATATTTATATTGTAAGAGATAGCAAGCTCCGAAAAACGATTCACAATCCTGTCGGTATACTCTGCCAACTTTCTGATCGCATCTGGTTCTGAAAGGTGATTGTACCGTGACATCAAAGGGGCATTGAAAAACTCAGGAAACAGGGCAAAATCACACCGGTAGCCCGAAACTGCATCTACAAAATACTCCACCTGCTGCATCAGTTCATCCAGGTCGCTGTATAACCGCATCTGCCACTGCACCAAACCCAACCTGATGATCGATTTTTTGAAGGCAGCCTGATCTGAAATTTTCTCATAGTAAACGTTGTCCCACTCCAGGAGGACAGCATACTCATTGGAATCCGTATCGCCTTCCAGATACCCCTGCAGTATCCGGGCAGGGTGAAAGTCGTTAGACAGTTGAAAGTTTAAAACAGGATCGTGAATATCCTTGTTTCGTACTTTTTCAATGTATTCCTTGGGGGAAATAGCATCAGCATATTGATGGTAGTTCGGGATCCGGCCACCAAATACAATCCCTTTAAGGTTCAACTTCTCACAAAGCTCTTTTCGATAGTCATACAAACGCCTTCCTAACCGGAGACCGCGAAACTTGGGCTTTATGAATACATCAATCCCGTATAATATATCCCCCTTTTTTGTATGCGTGTTAAAGCTGTAGTCCCCGGTTATAGCCCGGTAGGTGTGCTTCGAGTCGACTTTACTATAATCCACTATAATGGATAATGCACAACCTGCCAGTTCATTATCCACTCTTATGCCTACTTGACCCTCATGAAAAATCGAAATGAGTCTATTGATATGATGCTCTTTCCAATATGCATTTGGCATGCTGGAATAAGTCTCGATCATCATTTCTTTGATTTCCTGGTAATCTTCCGGTTTAAGAAAAACTAACTCAATATTCTCAATTGACTTGGTGTCTTTGTCTGGTTCCATAGTTTATTTCTCCTGTCTACCTGGATGATTATGGTGAAAAATTCAAATGGCGAATACCACAGTTCGGCATCCTGAAAATGACAGGAGCGCCCAAATTTCTGAACAATCGGTAAAAGTAACAAAACGAGGATAGCGAAAAATGCACAGCTTAAATTTAAGATGTGGCCGACGGCGTCTTCTTAAAGATAAATAATCTGAAGAAAACCTCAAAAGCCCTTGACACTGCGTTATAATTGTTACGTAACTTACTAATTTACAGAAAAATGACTAAAAGACAACAAACTCCGGAGTTAAAAACAGTAAAGTCTTCTGGGAAGTCCTAAAAACCTTTAAAGGTAGGTGGTGAAAGAAATCAAAATCGACGGCATGCCTCCATAGAACGAGAGCCGGCATTTTCAGCTTTTTGTTGTACCGTTTATCAGCTCATTGAATATCCTTCTATAGCAAAACAGGTTCTTTGCATCGAAAGACGGCAAAAACAGATCTTGATTCTGGCACTTTCGCCATGTAGATATTATTCAGCCAGGTTACTAAGTTCACACCCGAATAAGTTTTTTAAACCTGTAATTCCCCCTGAATACTTATGTAAGCTAACAAATTAATAAAACGGGAAGTACTTCTTCGGTTGTGATTTTGTAAAGCGAAACAACCCTCCACTTTTATCATAAAGCATCCAGGATTTACCTAGAGGGTCTTCCAGTGTCACTTTTAAACCATTCATATCCCAGTTATCGTAGGCTTCATACCATTGTACCGGGTTAGGATCTCCTCTCCAGTTGAATTCTATTCCTTCGATCTGCCTGCGCCGAATGTTGGCTTTCACCGGCACTGACTTGGTAATCGTAGAGTTTGGTGCCAACTCTCCTATAAGGTCAAAATCTTGCGAATCCCCATCACACCATCAACGGCATAGGGAACTCGTAACAGCACATTTTATCAGCAGGTGA
>CAZAVR010000405.1:0-4325 GCA_964488435.1 uncultured Cytophagales bacterium
AATCGGACAAATATTTATTGTCGCAAATACGATCTTCCTCTATATTTTCGCCGGACAGAAACCGCTCCGCCTCCAATTCAATATCCTCAAAATAATTGTCGTGCATCTCCTGGTAAGTCCGGAGTGCCGAAAAGTAGAATTGCTCTGTGGATACATTATAGTTTCTGGCGATCTCTATAAGCGTGCCTATAAACGCACTTATTTTCACGGGTGCATCGGAAAGCATTTCCAAAAGTGTGGCCGGATCTATCCCGAAAAGTTCAAGCGGAAGTTCGGTCAGGATACTGGAACTCAGCAAGTCGGAAATAGGCTCAAGCTTCTTGCTTAATTTGAGGGAAACCAGGCTGTCATACTCCTCTCCCATGGCATTGGCAAGCGCCACGATCTTGTCAGACTTAGGATATTTCTTCCCTTTTTCTATCTCATTGATATAGGAGATGGAAAGCCCTGATCTCTGAGACAAGTCGCTCAGGGACATCTGTTTGTCAAGTCTTAACTGTTTCAGTTTAAGACCGAACACCAATCGTATATTCTCTGTACTTAGCGCCAATCCCAGGGATAAATTTTCTCAAAACTATAAACTATTCTTTGGAATCGCCAGCCTTTCCCTCGACACCCCTCCTTTACCTTTGGTATACAAGAGACAACGGTTTATGTCGCCGCCCGGCTACTTGCCGGGCTTCACGCGATTGTAGGCTTCTCTGAAATAAAGCACACTCGCCCTGATATCCGGCACGCTGTTTTCCCAATTGTATTCATACTCGGCAGAAATGGTCCCTTTGAACTTCTGCCTCTTCAATTCTGCAATTACCTCATCCACACGGCTCTGTCCCTTTCCCCAAACCACGTCATGAAACTTACCAGCATTATTTTTATCCGGTACCACATCCTTGAAATGCAATGCGATCACGCGTCCCTCCAGTTGCTTCAGGCATTCTACCGGGTCCAAACCGGAGCGAACCCAGTGCCCTATGTCCGCACAAGCCCCTATGTATTTACTGTTGCCAATTACTTTAAGCACCGCTTCAGGAGACCAATACCGGGAAGCTTTCGGATGGTTATGTACAGCGACATTGATCTTGTATTTTTCGGTAAGCCGGTTTAAAATTTCAAACTGATCAGCCACCGCTTCTGTGTTGATCGTCTTGATGCCCATAGCCTTCGCAAACTCGAACAAAGCCGTCCACTCCTCTTCTCCTTTTACAGTAATCACGCCAAAAGCCGTAAGTCTTACCTTCATTTTACGAAGCATCTCCAGCACAGCCTTTCGTTTCTGTTCGTCCATCCTGTAATCCATATTCCCCTCAAGGCCGCCGCCGAGTCGCTGCCCTGCATAAGCCTCGATATTCCTCAGCCCGCAACTGTCCGTCTTTCTGATCGCCTCTTCAAAGGTGAATAATCTGAAAGAATAAGACTGAGCACCCAGATCCCACCCGGCTTTTGACTCAGGGTTTTGCGCAAAAACGTGCAGACTCGCAAAAAGATATACAAATAAACCCAGGTAACGTGCTCCCTTCATCATCTTGTTTTATTGTGAAAATTTCATTTTACAAGGTAAAGATAAGAAAAAGCTTGTCTTACTGCACCAAAGAATACGCACAGATGATCGTTACAAATGAATTACAGACAACTACAGATGAAGTAACCCACCGAAAAAACTTGCCGGACCCGGAACTGTCCATAGAAAAATTCCACATCTGCCACCTTGCACTTTTCCTATAATCAAAAAAACATCTCCTGCTCCGGCAATAATTTGCAGTTTATATTTAATTTATATAAAAATGAAAACAATCGGCGAGCAATTAGTAAAAAACCATATTAATTCTCATTGAATTTTGAATTAACAAACGTAAAATTGAGTTTTATTTCAAAGTGAATGTTCATTCAAAAATATTAATAAAATACTATGTCAAGATACAGCCGGTCAGCACCTAAGGATCCCGATGTGGTTTTAATAGGAGCTGGCATTATGAGTGCTACGCTGGGAATGTTTCTTAAAGAACTTGAACCGGATCTTACAATAGAGATTTTTGAAAGGCTGGATGTAGTAACAGCCGAAAGTTCAGATGCCTGGAATAACGCGGGCACCGGCCATTCGGCCTTCTGCGAGCTGAACTACACCCCGGAAAAACCTGACGGAAGTATTGATATTTCTAAAGCGCTGAAGATTGCCGAGTCCTTCGAAGTATCAAAGGAGTTCTGGGCATATCTCGTAAAAAAGAACGTCATAAGCGACCCTTCCGACTTCATCACGCGCACTCCTCATATCAGTTTCGTATGGGGTGACAACAACGTAAACTTTCTGAAAAAACGTTTCGATGCTTTAAAAAACCATCACCTCTTCGTGGGAATGGAATACACAGAACAGCAAGAGACGTTAAAGCAGTGGATACCGCTGGTCATGGAAGGCCGGGATCCTGAGCAAAAAGTAGCCGCTACCAGAATGGACATCGGCACTGACGTCAATTTCGGGGCACTTTCCAGGGCTATTTTTGACCATCTTGAAAAACAGCCCGGCGTCGTACTTCACCTGGCCCATGAAGTACAGGATATCAGCCGCGATTCTGAATCAGGTCAATGGAAGATCGAAGTTAAAAACTGGGCGATTCGCAAAAAAAGAAAGCTGAGAACTAAATTTGTTTTCATCGGCGCGGGCGGGGGCTCACTTTATCTGCTTGAAAAATCGGGGATACCCGAAAGCAAAGGCTACGGCGGATTCCCGGTAAGCGGCCAATGGCTGGTCTGTACCAATCCGGAGGTAATCGAGAAACACCAGGCGAAAGTATATGGAAAAGCGTCGGTAGGCTCCCCTCCCATGTCTGTGCCACACCTGGACTCACGCATCATCGACGACAGCAAGGCTCTGCTTTTCGGACCTTATGCCGGTTTTTCTACAAAATTCCTCAAAAACGGCTCCTACCTTGATCTGGCCAAATCCATCAAAGTAAACAACATAGTACCCATGCTGGCAGCCGGAATTCACAATATCCCCCTCACCAAATACCTGATCGAGCAAGTGAGTCAGACGCAGGACGATCGCATGGCTACCCTGAGAGAATATTATCCGGAAGCAGATATAAAAGACTGGGAATTGGAAATGGCCGGACAAAGGGTACAGGTAATAAAAAAAGACGAGGAAGAAGGCGGTGTACTGGAATTTGGTACTGAGATAGTGAGCGCTTCCGATGGGTCTCTGGCTGCTCTACTCGGTGCTTCTCCCGGCGCATCTACGTCTGTTTCTATCATTCTTGATCTCATGAAAAGGTGTTTTGAAGATAAAATACAAACCCCGGAATGGACCCGAAAGCTTAAGGAAATGATCGGCTCCTACGGTGAATCCCTGGCTTCTGACGCGGAACTCAGTAAGCGCACCAGAGAATGGACAACTGAAGTACTGGAGTTAGAATCGGCGGGAGTGGTTGCCTAGCACGCCGGTCATCAGGAAACTACACATCCTCTGCAGCATAACACTTCCTGAGTGGCGCCGGTCCCGACGGGACAGCTATAGCCTCTCTCCGTGTGTATTACGTATAATCAACTGTAGCAACCGGGGCGAAAAACGCAGTATACGCAGGGCAGCCTCCGACATGATCGGATGGCCGAAAAAGTGCTGCACCGTTCTTCCCACCCACAATCGCCTTGCGAACTGCTTTTCCCACCGCGCGCTGTACGCATATTCTAACTCCGTACGGCTGCCATGTTCATTCAAAAACCGTAAAACCTCCTCTGCTGCAATTTTGGCTGCATGAATGGCCATCGCCATTCCATTCCCGCACAAAGGAGCGATCAGTCCGGCAGTATCACCGGACATAAGCAGATGATTTTCAACTGATTTCTTGTAAGAAAACGAAATCTCATTGATTACTTCAGGCTTGGCAAAAAGAAAATCGGCCTCTCTGAAAATCCTGTCCAGATGCGGATTTTTTGAAAGCACGTCCTTTTCCAATTCCCGGATACCGCCCGAACGACGAACCGCAGCCCGCTCCGTCAGATAGCAAAGGCAGTACTTATCGTCCTCGATTGCCGAAATACCGCAATATCCGTTGCGAAAATTATGAAGCGCAATGGTGTCACGCGGAAAGTCATAACGAACGTGGTATTTGACAGCCATATAGGGGGACTGCTTCTCCATAAAAGTACGCCCGAAAGACTTATCAAGCCTTGCTCTTTTACCATAGGCACCCAGTACAACACGGGCGTAAAAATGCGCACCCGACGAGGTCAGAATATTAAAATAATCCTCTTCTTCCTTTACGTCGGTAACCATAGTGTCCTGATTGTTGGTGGTGGAATTGCTGGCTTGGTGAGTGCGATTGAACTCGCCG